>NZ_OY762552.1:600000-900000 GCF_963666025.1 uncultured Methanobacterium sp.
TTATCCCGAGCTGAAGGCAGATGAAAATTTCCTAGAACTGCAGGATCAGTTATCTGCAACTGAGGATAAAATCGCCCAGTACCGTGAATTTTACAATGAAATAGTCCTAACCTACAACAACAAACGTGAAGTTTTCCCCAACAATATACTGGCCAACTTCTTCAATTTTGAAGAAGCAGAATACTTTGAACACGGCAAAGATGCAGAAGAAGTACCTGAGGTTGATTTTTAGTTAATCACATTTTATAATTATTTTTTTACTATGAGTGAACACATTTTCATAATATCTATGTCTTGTTTTACGCGTATATCATATTCACAGGGCACGTCTAACCTATATCATGAGGGTATTATAGTTTACCACCACAAGAGCCGCGCTTATGTTGATGGGAAGATTCAGCAGACCCCATGTGACAACAAACACCATCCATATAATATGCTCTGTAACTTAAATTAGACAAGTCCCGGGAATCCATAAATCAGTTCTAACGTGTGATCAAATTCTTAGAGGATATATTCTAGTAGTTAAAGATAGTAAAAAACTAAAAAAGAAGGTTGAATAGGAAAAATGAAAAAAGAAAATATATGATTAATTTTCAATCTGCCTTATTAACCGGTTGCACTCTCCAACCACCTTTTTATTGCCAAAGGCCTGGGCTATCCTGCGCACTGCCTCCAGCATCCGGATAAGGGAGTCCAACCAGCTGAATATATCCCCAGCATAGGCATGTATCTCATAATCACGCATTAACCTTCGACTTATATCCACAGGGTCCCGCTTTGCCAGGCGCTGCTTGACCATTTTTCGGGATAGTTCCCTCTGGAAACAACCACAGAATGGCCTTTCCTTACACCGACAGGTGTAAAAGTCCATCTGGAGTTTGGTCAGTCTTTCCCTCAAGCTGGGCTCCAGTTTATTAATTGCAGAACCAGAACTCAATATATCCAATGTACTGTCGGCAAATAATCGAGTAGACATATTTGTTTTAAGAATTCGACCGATCTGAGTGGTTATTCTATTGGATAAGTATGCACTTTCAAATGGTTCCAGTTTAAGGGCTATGTCCATGGGATGCATCCGGTTCAGGTTCTTCCGAATGTAATCTGCACAGGGATAAGCTAAAAAGGACATGGAAACTGCCCTCCCGTAAGAGGTGGGTGTTACTTTACCATCTTTTTCCTTTACCAGACCATAATCCAACATTATATTGAAAGTTTCTTCAAATTCAATTGGTAACTCATCATTTCGGTATTCGTGACTTATCTGGGAGAAAGTATCCATCCTTCCGGCACATATATCTGCCAAGAACTGTTCCACCTGACTATCCTCGGAGTAAGTTACATTGATTGGTTCCACATCACTGGATAAAAGTTCCATAGCCTGCATTTCCTCAGTTTCATCTCCATAACTCCGGCCAACCTCCGGTAAAAGATATACTTTCCCCTGATCATGGTAGGTGGGTCTTCCTGCCCGACCCAGCATCTGGGAAAACTCATTGGGTGTGAGTTTTTTATTTCCCATGGTCAGACTTTCAAAAAGTACTTGCGAGGCAGGAAAATCCACACCTGCTGCTAAGGCTGCAGTGGTAACCACAGCTCCCAGCTTTTGCGCCCCGAATTCTTTTTCGATCCGGTTCTTTTTAGAGTAAGATAACCCTGCATGGTATGCTGCTGCCTTTACACCCCTTCGGGTCAGGTAGTCGGCCACAGTATGGGTTTTGCGGCGGGAGTTGGTGAAAATGATACTTTGACCATGATATCCCTTTCGAGACCGGTTTTGATATTCATTACGGGCAATTTGAGTCATTAGATGATTTTTTTCTTCTTCCGTTCTGGTGAATATCAGGTGTCGCTCCAGGGGAACCGGGCGCAGGGGATATTCAACCAGTTTCATGCCAAATTCAGATGCAATTTCTTTGGGGTTTTGGACTGTGGCTGAAAGTCCAATGACCTGTAAGTTAGGGAATAGGGCCCTCAGGCGGTGTATGAGTCCCCTGAGTCTGGGGCCTCGCTCATCATCTCCCAGCATGTGGATCTCATCCACTACCACGGTTTTAAGATTACCCAGCTGGGATGATCTTCCTGCGCGGAGAAGAAAATCCAGACCTTCATATGTTCCCACCACAATGTCTGATGTGTCTATTTTCTCATCTGGAAGAGTGAGTTCTTCTTTGGCCTTTATTCTGCTCATCCCCACTCTTATGGAAACATCTAACCCCATTTTCTGGTATCTTTTTTTGAAATCCCTGTACTTCTGATTGGCCAATGCCACCAGAGGAGTTAAAAATAGGAATTTGCCGCCATCAAGGGCGTGGGGTATGCCTGCCAGCTCCCCAATCAGTGTTTTTCCACTGGCAGTGGCTGATACCACCAGTAGATTTTCTTCTTCCAGGAGTCCTGCCTGAAGTGCCAGTACCTGAACTGGTAACAGGTGGGTTCCCTGGCTTTTTAAAGATTTCTTAAAAGATTCAGGGATATCCAAACTATCAATTTTGACTTTAGGAAGAGTATCTTTTTTAGTGGTTATTTTATCGTATAAAGTAAGTTCGCGATTTTTGAGGGGATCGAAACGTGGATCGAAAACACTCAAAACTTTAGAAAGGTCACCAGTCTCATCCAGCATCTTTCTGAATCTGGGAAATGTGCTCATGTCGTATGAACGAGACTTCAACTCTCTCTTTATCTCGTTTTCTGCACATAGTCTGCAGAGATAGTCCCCGTGATAGATGTAAGATTTTTCTCTCTGGATCAATGTTATGAAACCTTCAAATGTACAGTGCCGGCATATAAGAGTGTAATTATATTTTATATTCAATGATTGGAGGAATTCTTCGGTATCAGGGTCCCGGCCAACCAAAAATACATTTTGTTTTCGCAGGACCTTGACTGCTTCACTGGGGGGCAGGATGATCTCCTTATCTTTGGTGACTATGAACTTGTGGATCTTTAACTGACCATCCACCCTGCGAAACTTAATATAACCCTGGAAAAAAGGTTTTCTTCGAGTATTCAAAGCACCCTTTGAACTTCCAATGGGAAATAGTTCCACAATCTTCTTTTTACGTCTTAAAATTATCATTTTACCATTACTTGTCAAAAATTCATGTATTCATCATAAAGTTATTATTCATAGAATATATGCAATATATTCGTTTAAAACGTATTATTCTTGTTTATATCCCTTCACATATATCTATTTCATTAAAATTAAAAACACGCTTAGTTAAAGCTATTTGAACCCATGGCATCCATTTTATGGCCCAATTTCAAGGAAAAATTAGTTTCTGGTATGCAGAATCTCAAAACCACCTAACCCTGTGAAAAACCTACCTAACCCCCAGTACCAAAACCTAAAATTAATTATCATAAAATCTGTAGAACCCAAACTTATGAGGAATTCAAGTTTACAAATTAAACCATCAAAAAATAATTAGGGAAATAATTTTATCTTTTCCATGGTTTCCACCCGTTCTTCATGGTATTCAACCACATTAATCTCATTTATGGCACCTTTAATTTCCATATTGGAATAGTTGATCTGATCAACCAGTTCTTTGCAGGTCCATTGTTCTATGGAATTACCAATGCCAATGTGGGGGATGAAGGGGAGATCCATTCGAAGTTCATCAGCCAGTTTCCCGGAATAGAGATTATCGTGAAGTTTGAGTATCTGGCTGTAACCCTCATCCGGCACCAGGAAAACATGCCAGTAGGGAGTGAATGCATCTTTTTCCATGACTGCACATCTTATGGCAAATTCTATTCTACTGTGATCTGCTGCTCTACGTTTTATTTCCTCAATGAAGGTTTCTGGTCTCTGGTTGAATACTGGAAAAACCAGGGTAAAATGGGGCTCCACCACACCATGGTAAAGCTCGTCATTTTCTTCCCGGAACTCCTGAATCCACTGATAATCCTTCTGATTAATTTTAGGATATGCTAGGGCTAATAATGACATTTACTTGGTCTCCGCACTTTGAATCAAACTGAATTCTGTATAAATTGTTAGGGAATGGGAAAATATAACCCCTCCCTATAAAGAAAGATTCCTAAAGAGCTTTTTCCTGTTTTTCAAGTTTTTCTTTTAGAAGTTTTTCTGCCTGTTCCCTCAGTATGAACTTCTGTATCTTTCCACTGGCAGTTAAGGGGAATTCATCCACAAAAAACACGTGTTTGGGTACCTTGAAACGGGCTATCTTGGTTCGGGCGTAGTCCCTGACATCCTCTTCAGTGAGTTCGGCATCTTCTTCCAGGATAATACAGGCTCCTACAATTTCTCCGTATTTTTCATCAGAGATTCCCACCACCTGCACGTCAAGAACTCCGGGCATGGTGTATAAAAATTCCTCGATTTCACGGGGGTAGATGTTTTCTCCTCCACGGATGATCATGTCCTTGATACGGCCCACTATGGAGTAGTATCCTTCTTCATCCACACTTGCCAGGTCCCCACTGTGGAGCCATCCATCTTCGTCTATGACTTCCCTGGTTTTATCCGGCATTTTGTAGTAGCCCTTCATCACATTGTACCCTTTACAACATATTTCCCCGGTCTGGTGGGGTCCCATGGTTTCTCCAGTTTCAGGGTCCACGATTTTAACTTCACATTCTGGTAAGGGTTTGCCCACGGTTTCCACCCTCTTCTCCAGGGGGTCATCCACACTGGTCTGGGTGAATCCGGGTGATCCTTCGGTTAATCCGTAAACACTGGTTATCTGGGTCAGGTTCATATCGTTGACCACCCTTTTCATTGCTTCAATTGGTGGGGTGGAGCCTGCCATGATCCCGGTTCTGAGGCTGGAAAGATCGAACATATCAAACATGGGATGGCTGTACTCGGCGATGAACATGGTGGGTACTCCATATAGGGCTGTACAGCGTTCCTTTTGAACTGCGGCCAGAACCAGTAGTGGGTCGAAGAGTTCAACCATTACCATGGTGGCCCCGTGGCTGAAGGTGGCCATCACTGCCAGTACAATACCGAAACAATGGAAAAGTGGCACTGTTATGCATAACCTGTCTTTTTCGGTGAATTTCTGCCTTTCACCTATGTAGTATCCATTGTTTAAGATGTTACGGTGGGTTAACATAACCCCCTTGGGAAATCCGGTGGTTCCTGAGGTGTACTGCATGTTAACCACCTCATCATTGGTAACAGATGATTTGATCTGCTGGAATTCCTCATCATCTGCGTGGTTTCCCAGTAAGAGTAGTTCGTTAGTGTTGTACATTCCCCTGTGCTTTTCCTGGCCCACGTAGATCACACTGTCCAGGAATGGGAATTTTTCACTGTTGAGTTTACCCCTTTCCTGGGTTTTAAGTTCGGGGATGAGTTCGTAAACTATTTGGATGTAATCAACATCCTGGTATCCATCAATAATTGCCAGGGCCTTCATATCTGATTGTTCCAGTACGTATTCCAGTTCATGGCTTTTGTAAGCGGTGTTAACTGTGACCAGAACTACCCCGATCTTGGAGGTTGCGAACAACATGGTTAGCCAGTCAGGCACGTTTTTAGCCCAGATACCCACGTGGTCTCCCTTTTTTATTCCAATTTCCAGGAAGCCCTTGGCCAGGAGGTTGACTCTCTCATCAAACTCCTGGTAGGTGAAACGAAGATCTCGGTCAGGGTATACCATGAATTCCTGATTGGGATCCTTTTTTACCATTTCTTCCAGGAAATCACCAATAGTAAGCTCACTAAAAACCATTTTACAAACTCCAAGTTTTACAATCTTAAATATGTAGGTTACACTTTATTTTTTGAATAATTATTTCCCTTTGAACGTTACTTCCACAAATGGAGTATTACCCTAATAGGTTTTTACCATAATGGATTAATTACCTGAACTAAGCTATTTATTTAGATAGGTAAGTATTATTTACCGGAATAATCATCCAAATGTTCTTCCAGTTTTTTCCTTATATCATCGGGTATTGGTCGTGACTTCTGCTGTATGAAGTCATAGTTCACCAGTACTGCAGTTCCTTTTGCTTTAAGGTGTCCTGATTGCCATGCTTCGTGGTAAGTGGTATAGGAACTGTTACCAATTCGTATTATACTGGTTTTTATATCCACATCATCTCTGTAGTACATCTGTCCCAGGAATTCGAAATCGGTTTTAACCATTATCAGTTTCCATTTCTCGTAGCTGAGGTCGAGATCTGGGGTGAATAATCTGTAAATCTCGTTTCTTGCCAGTTCAAACCATTCAGCAAGTACTATGTTGTTTATGTGTCTTAATCCGTCTGAGTCTCCAAATCGCGGTGTTACTGTAATAGTGTACATGTATAAGTATCTCCAATTTTTATAAAAGGGTCTCCCTCATTTTAAAAGGGAGTGTAAACCACTGCCAACATTTTTGAATCTTTTTCTTTGGCATGTACGTGGTGAGGAACCACTGAATCGTAGTAAATACTGTCTTCTGGTTCTAAAAGGTATTTTTCCTGCCCGTAAAGTACTTCTATCTTTCCATGGATAACATACAAGAATTCTTCACCTTCGTGGGATGCCAGCTGGTAATCCTGGTTTTCAGTGGGGTGCACATCGATGATAAAAGGTTCCATGTGCCGGTCTCCTTTCCCATAAGCCAGGGAGTAAAATTCCAATGCACTCTGGTTGCTGTGTTCACCAAGTCCCTGACCAGAAAACCGGATTATATTATCTGATTTTCCGGATTTTACCATGAAAGGACCGCTGTGAGGGGCATCATCCAGGAATGTGCCCAGGCGTACACCCAGTGCCCGTGCTATTTTTAAAAGAGGAGTTAGTGATGGTACCAGTGCTCCGCTTTCCAGATCTTCTATGAGTTCAACACTGCTATAACTGGCATCGGCCAGTTCTTCCACCGAAAGTTTTCGATCTTCTCTTAACTGACGGATTTTCGCTCCAACTTTGTTCTCCTCATTCATTCCAATCACCTTAATTTCATAAATATTAAATTTTCAATTTCATAAACACAAACTTTGATTATATAATTTTAGCATATTTTTATAGTATATCTTAATTTTAGTATACCTGAAAATTATACTTTAGTTACTTAAACATTTTTTTAAATATTGCGCCCACCCATCCATGAGACCCTTTAAAATATGTTTTAGGGAGCGGTGACTAAATGTTTTATCATTTTCCATATCTGCAACTTAATAAAAAAAGTTGATTTATTGGATTTATTGATTATTTCCAGGAATACATCCTGAATTATCAGTTTAATTATGGATAATGTCAGGGAGAGGTTCCATTGGTGGGTGTAGTGTTGACAGTGGTGTTGTTAGTGGTATTGGTGATATTGGTGGTGTTAACCTGAATATGCTTTACAATATGAACCGGGGTGAAGTTGGAATCACCGATCTGACTGATCTTCTGATCACCGTTTAAATTAAAATTCGATGGAATTAATCCCACACCGATGTCAGTACCTATGTTTAAAGCATTGGCACCTGAAGCAGCCCCATAGGCAACCAGTGCAATCATTAGAACAATGAACAAAGTTCCTGATTTTTTAGGAGTCATTTAAATTACCTATCTAACTTAAAATTTTAGATAAAACTGTTAATCCCTATTAGCCCTAGTTAATTAAATATCAGACATATGATGAGTTTTAATGATAAATTCAGGTTTATTTATAATGATTAATTTTTTTATGAGTATATACTATCGTAGATATCTGTAATTAATATCTCAAAACCCCTTTAAATAGAATAGCCTTAAAGGCACAAATAAACATTTAAGTACGTAAGGTTCATGCATTCATATGGAAATTCCTTTATCCCTTATGAAAAGGAATAAAAAAGGATAGTTTTACTCCACAGTCACACATTTTGCCAGGTTTTTGGGTTTATCAGGATCAATACCCCTCTGCACACTTATGTGGTATGATAATAACTGTAATGGCACCACGTAGATCAGGGGTGAGAGTAACTCACTGATCTGGGCGGGGAATTTTATCATATCCCGGGCTTCATATTCCAAGACCTGATCATCAATTGATCCAAGACCTATAACTCTAGCACCTCTAGCTTTCACTTCTTCCACATTGCTTAAAGTTCGGTCGTGACTTTTACCCGGAGGTACCACCGCTACCACTGGCACTTCATCATCGATGAGGGCTAATGGTCCGTGTTTAAGTTCACCTGCAGCATATCCCTCGCCATGAATGTAGGTTATTTCTTTGAGTTTCAAAGCACCCTCCATGGCTGTAGGGTAAGAAAATCCACGGCCAATGAAGAAGAAATCCTGGGCATCTTTGTATCTAGCTGCCATTTCTTTGATTTCATCTTCCACTGAGAGTACTGTTTTCATGTAATCTGGAATCAGTTGAAGTTCCTCTAGAAGCTCCCTGTTTTTACCCATGCATGCTGCCAGGAGGTATATGCAGGTTAATTGACTGATATAAGTTTTAGTGGCTGCTACGCCTATTTCGGGCCCCGCCCTAGTGAAAATAACATAATCGGCTTCCCTAGTAGCTGTACTGCCCAGTACATTTACAATTGCCAGAGTTTTTGCCTTTTCATTGGCTATTCTAAGGGCTTTAAGAGTATCAGCCGTTTCTCCAGATTGGCTGATGAATATCACCAGTGACTCTGGATCAATAGCTTTTTGGGAGAATTCAAACTCAGATGCCAGGATAACATCTGTAGGCAACCCCAATAGACCTTCAAAAAGATATTTACCAACAAGAGATGCGTGATACGATGTTCCACAGGCCACAAATGTGATACGTTTGAATTTGGGGAATTTATTGACGATCTCCTCAATATCTGAAACTTCAAAAAGTGTGTTTTTAACTGCTTCTGGCTGTTCATGAATTTCTTTCAGCATGAAATGAGGATAGCCACATTTTTGGGCCATTTCAGGAGTCCATTTAATGGTTTCGATTTTCTTTTCCAGTACCTGCCCATTAACATCCTTTACAGTGATGCCATCAGCATCAATAATGAACGTTTCATGATCTGCCAGGTAAATAATCCGTCGGGTATGTTGCAGTATGGCAGGGGCATCAGAAGCCAGGAAATATTCACCCTTCCCCAGTCCCAGTATGAGTGGGCTTTCCTTCCGAACTCCCATGATCTTGTTGGGTTCATCAACACTGATGACTGCAAAGGCATATGAACCATGTAGCTTGCTGATAGCTTTATTCATGGCCTCTTCCATAGTGAGTCCTTCTTTATGGTATTTCTCAATGAGATGTGGAATAACCTCGGTATCAGTCTGGGATACGAACTGGTGGCCTTCACGTATCAGCTGGTCTTTAAGTTCCTTGTAGTTTTCAATTATACCATTATGAACCACTGCAATTTTGCCCTCACAATCAGTATGAGGATGAGCATTTTCAGGGGTTGGAAGCCCATGAGTGGCCCAGCGAACATGCCCTATGCCCATTTCTCCTGGAAGTTCTTCCAGGTGGAGTTCCTCTGAAACTTCGTCAATTTTTCCCTTGTCTTTTCTGATCTTGATTCCAGAAGACGAATAAGTAGCAATGCCCACTGAATCATAACCCCTGTATTCAAGGTGCTGAACACAATCAAGGAGCACAGGTGCTGCTTTATTAGTTTTAAGTATACATCCCACAATTCCACACATATTAATTCACCTGAGTAAGTGTTTTTTTAAAGCTAAGTAAATGGTAATAATGCCAATATATTATAATCCTAAGCTATAATTCTATTATAATCCTAAGCTATAATAATTTCTAATGTAGTTTTATCTTAATGTAGTTTAATATCTATATAAACATTTGACAATAAATAATGAAATGGAGTTTAACATGAATCTTGATAAGGGAAATCTCCTATACAGGGGTAAAGCCAAGGATGTGTACCAGACCAGCCAGCCACAGCAAGTTTTGGTAAAATTTAGAGACGATATAACAGCAGGGGATGGAGAAAAAAAAGAAGTTATGAGTTTAAAGGGCCATTACAACTCCCTCATATCTGCTAAACTTTTCGAACTACTGGAAGATGCGGGAATAAAAACCCAGTACATTGATTTACCAGAACCCGGACACATGCTATCCCATAAGCTGGATATGATACCTCTGGAAGTGATTACTCGAAATATAGCTGCAGGAAGTCTGCTTCGAAGGTTCCCATTCCCGGATGGGCAGACATTTAACCCCCCTATTATTCAAATGGATTATAAAAATGATGAATATCACGACCCCATGCTCAACGATGATATCATCCTGGCCCTTGATCTGGCCAGTAGCGAAGATCTGGAAACCATACGAAAAATAACCCTCAAGATCAATGAAGTTCTGAAAAACTTCCTGGAAAGCAGAGGACTGCTTTTCCCTGACTTTAAAATCGAATTTGGTCGCGACATAGATGGGAACATTGTCCTGGGTGATGAAATCAGCCCAGACACCTGTCGATTCTGGGATAGTGAAACCTGCGATATTCTGGACAAGGACCTCTTCCGAAAAGGAGAATCTGGAGTTATTGAGGCCTACCAAAAAGTTGCCAATATAATCTTGGATGATGAGGATAAGAAGAAATGGAATCTGGATTTTTAAATTAAATGAGAATAAAGGTATTAAATAAGAATAAAGGTTAGATAATTGAGAATAATGTTAAAAAAAATAAAGTTAGATTTATTAAATTGATTATAAAGGATTTGACGATTATTGATTGAATTAATCTACGGGTGATGTCTATGAAATACCATGCACAAGTTGAAATAAGTCTTAAAAAAGGAATGCTCAATCCAGAAGCTTCCACCATCCAAAGGGCACTGGCCCTTTTAGACTATCAGGTGGAGGATACTGCTACCATCGAAATAGTAAAATTCACTCTAGAAGCAGGAAACCCTGATGTGGCTCGTGAAGAAGTGGTCCAGATGTGCGAGCGATTACTCTGCAACCCTGTGATTCACGACTACCAGATCCAGATTGAAACTGCAGGTGACTAAAATGAAAGTGGGGATCATACGCTTCCCCGGCTCCAACTGCGACCGAGACGTATTTCATGCCCTGGAGCTGGCAGGAGCCCAACCAGATTATGTATGGTGGAACCAGAGGGATCTATCACAATTTGAAGCAATCGTTATCCCCGGAGGATTCTCTTATGGAGATTATCTCCGCGCAGGAGCTATTGCAGCCATCACCCCGGTGATTGAGGGAATTAAAGATATTGTTAAAGAGGAAAAACCAGTTTTAGGCATATGTAATGGTGCCCAGATCCTGGCAGAGGTAGGCTTGGTGCCAGGAGTATTTACGCTCAACCAGAAAGCCCAGTTCATCTGTGAATGGGTTGAATTAGAGGTTAAAACCAATAGAACACCATTCACTCATCTTTACCAGAAGGATGAAGTCATCAAGATGCCCATTGCCCATGCTGAAGGTCGTTACTACACTGAGTACATTGACCAGCTTCGTGATCAGGATCAGATCGTACTGGGATTCTCTGGAGAGAACCCCAATGGTTCGATGGATGCGATTACTGGAGTATGCGACCTGGAAGGGTTGGTGTGCGCGGTCATGCCCCACCCTGAAAGAGCTTCAGAATCTATTTTAGGATCAGACGATGGTTTAAAGTTTTTCAGGGGAATCCTTGATTTCTAGGAATCTTTAATTGCTAAAAAAAGCTAATCCCAAAAAAGCTAATTCCTGAAAAAATTAATTCCTGAAAAACCTTATTCCCAGAATATAAGCGATAACGAAATTACTAAAAACAGATTATAAAAAATTTCACATGGTGAATTAATGGTAGTTTATTTAGTAGGCGCAGGACCAGGGGATCCGGATCTGGTGACCCTTAAAGCCATTAAAACCCTGCAAAAAGCAGATGTTGTGGTTTACGATCGTCTGGCCAATGAGGAAATACTCAAATACGCCAGCGGCGCAGGCCTGATATACGTGGGAAAAAGAGCAGGATCTCACTCCAAAAAACAGGAAGAAATAAACCAGATCCTCATAGAACAGGGCAAAAAATATGATTCAGTGGTTCGACTCAAAGGCGGTGACCCCTTTGTCTTTGGTAGGGGTGGAGAGGAAATACTGGCCCTGCAGGAAGAAGGAATACCCGTGGAAATCATACCAGGTGTGACCTCCGCCATTGGAGTTCCAACTACCGTAGGACTTCCAGTAACCCATCGTGGAGTGGCCACTTCATTCACAGTGGTAACCGGCCACGAGGACCCTACCAAATCAGAAAAACAGGTACAGTGGAACTATAACGCCGATACCATTGTTATTCTCATGGGTGTGGGACACCTGGAGGAAAATATTAAAGAAATTATGAAGTACAAGGACCCTCAAACTCCAGTGTGCGTCATTGAAAAGGGAACTACCCCTGATGAGAGAATTATAACCGGTACTCTGGAGAACATTACCCAGAAAGATATCAATCCCCCGGCCCTGGTGATAATAGGACCAGTGGTGGATGTTTTTAAGGATATTCAAAATAAAAAACCATATATTTTCGTATAAACCTTTATAATGGATTTAAAGCTAATAAAATCATGTAAATGATCAATGGTAGACGATCCAATAGGAATGGATTTAAAGGTAAAAAGATCCAGTATAGATGGATTTAAAGGTAAAGAGGTCCAGTATGAATGGATTTGAAGGTAAAGTTATTGGTATAACCCGACCCCTGGAACGTTCCCAGGCTGCCGTGGACATAGTTCAGGAAAATGGAGGAATTCCTTTAGTAGTTCCCACCCTTGAACTGGAGGCTTTTGCCAGCGAATCTTTGATGGATCTATGCAATCGGGCTGGTGAACTGGATTGGATAATATTCACCTCCCCGGCATCACTGGAATCACTGTTTAAATACTGTGAAGATTTTAGGGAAAAACTCAATCCTCAATGCCAGGTAGCGGTTATTGGACCACGTACAGAGCGAGTATTAAATGATTATGGTATTCAGGCAGATATGGTGCCTGATGATTACACTGCTGAAGGTCTTCTGGAGGAATTTCACAAAATCGATCTTAACCGGAAAAAAGTAGGAGTTCCCCGTACATTTAAAGCAAGAGATGTGCTCCCGGAAGGTTTAAAGAATATGGGTGCTACGGTTTATCTGGCAGAAGCCTATAAATCCACCAAACCTTCTGATACCAGCAGGGTTGAATTACTGGTGGAGAAAATAATCCAGGGAAAAGTGGATGCAGTTACCTTTACCAGCCCACTTACCGTCACCAATCTCTTTGAAATGGCTGGAGATAAAAGAATAGAGTTAATAGATTCTTTTAAAGAGGGAAAGGTTTTAGCAGCAGCTATTGGCCCTATTACCCAGAAACCTCTGGAAGAGTTGGGAATACCCTCTATTTTCCCTTCCAAGTACACTGTTAAAGATATGTTAATGCAGTTAAAAGAAGAACTGAGTCTAATTTAAACTTAAAAGCAAATCATGAACTCAAATAAAAAAAAATGAATCCATTAAACTTATTGAAAATCCATTAAACTTTTTAAATGGATAGTTTACTTGCATGAACGTTTTTAAAGGAGCTGTGATGATGAAAGATGAAAACAGAACAATTATCTGGCCTGCTTATCTTGATTCTAAGAAAACTAAATCTGAGGGAAGAAAAATTCCTAAACAACAGGCTGTAAGCTCACCTAAACTACGTGAAATTACTCAAGCAGCTAAAAAACTGAGGTTGAACCCTTCTGTGGAGAAGTACAAATCTTACCCCTCCTCCTGGTGGGAGGGATCCGGAAGGATAATAATTGATAGGAACATGAGCAAACGGGAAGTTCTCATTAAACTAAGCAACCTCATTAATGGTTCTCGAAAAGATAAATAAAAATGTTTTTTGAATAAGGAAAGGAATGATAAATGGCTGTCACTATAAAAGATATGGATAAATCCCTGGCCAAAGCTAATGAAATGGTCCAAAACGCAGAAGATGTTAAAATATACAGCCATATCGACTGCGATGGAATATCCGCAGGGGCAATACTATCCTCAACCCTGGACCGCCTGGAAATAGACCATGAAATAGAATTCATAACCCTGGACAGGATCCCGGAACTGAAAAGAGAAAATGAACTAACTATATTCTCTGATCTGGGTTCAGGGCAAAATTTAGACAACTTTAAAAGTTCTCAGTCCAAAATTCTCATTCTGGACCATCACCCTCCTTTAAGGAAGATATCAGAGGGAGTAAATGGTTTTCTGGAGATAAACCCTAATTACTATGGTATAGATGGTTCACACCAGGTTTCAGGAGGCGGTATGTGCTACCTTCTGGCTAAAACTTTTGATTTTTATGATTTAAGCTGGATTGGAGTTTTAAGTGCTATTGGAGATATGCAGAATAGCCAATCAGGGAAGTTAATCGGTATAAATGAAGGCATATTAAACGACGGAGTTCGTAAAGGGATGGTGGGATCATTCAATGATCTGGCTATCTATGGAAGGCAGACCAGACCACTTTTCGTGGCCCTATCCTATTTTGGCGATGTGAAACTCCCAATCACCAACAATCGCAACGAAGCCATGCAATTCCTAAAAAATCTGGATATACCCATTAAAAATGGTAAAAAACAGCGCACACTTTACGATTTAAGCCAGGAGGAGAAGGGAAGGATCTTCAACGAACTGGTTAGGATGATGAGCCGGGAAGTACCACCCCGTTACGTTAAATACATTCCCCGCCTGGTGGCAGGGGATGCCTACGAATTCTTAGAAGAAAAAGAATATTCACCCCTGCGTGATGCCAGTGAATTTTCAACAGCCATAAACGCCTGCAGCAGACATAAACATCCAGAAATAGCTTTGAAGGTCCTTAAAGGAGATAGAAGTGCGGCTCTGGATGAAATGGAAATGTTAAGTAAAGAACACCGCCAGTACCTTGCCCAGAAGATGAGCTGGGTCCAGGAAGAGGACCGAATTAAAAGCATGAAGAACCTGCAGTACTTCCAGGGTAATGAAATAAAAAGTGAGGTTATAGGGACCATAGCCGGCATGATCTTAAGTTACGGGGACTGGAGAAAACCAATGATTGGTTTCACCCATATTAACAACACAAACGATGGTTTAAAAGTTTCTCTGCGCTGTTCCCGGCTTTTAGCATTTGATGGAATTCATTTCGGCCACATAATAAGTAAAGTGGCAGCCAAGGTAGGGGGCAGTGGTGGAGGTCACTCTGTGGCCTGCGGTGCTTACATCCCGGGTGAAAAACAGGAACAATTCCTTAAACTCTTTGATGAAACATTGAACGGTGTCCTGTAAACTAATAGTGTCACTTAAATAGCTAAATGATGTCCCTAAATAATGACCTTAAATAAGGTCATTTAGCATGAAAATTATGGAAAATTAAGCTATAAAGATTATAAAAAATAACTATAAAAATTTAGATATAACATAGATGTTAAAATCCTAAAAGGGTGTACATATGAAAGTTTTCAAGAAAAAGGGTGAACTCACCAAGTTTCAGATCCTGGCTGAGATTGCAAAAGGCCAACCCCATCTACGTCAGAAGGATATTGCTGACCAGTTGGGCATCACGGTTCAGGCAGTTTCAGAGAATTTGAAGACTCTGGTGGATGAGGGATGGGTTGAAACTGGCAGTGGTCAGGCACGTTACAAGATCACCAAACGTGGGATTGAAAAAGTTAAAAACGGTGCCAACGATCTCCGTAAATATGCAGATCAAGTCATAGACACCATGAACACCTACAAATCTGTGTGGCCAGCCATTGCTCGTGAAAACCTGAAAAAGGGGGAAACAGTGTGGCTTAAAATGGATGAAGGGACTTTATATGCTGGTAAAAATAAGACTTCAGCCCATGCAGAAGTACTTCACGACGTGAAAAAAGGTGAAGATGTGGCCCTGGTCAGTTTAGGTGGGACAATCGAACTTGAACCGGGATTTGTAGTTATTATCAAACTCCCTACCATTAACCAGGGTGGCACTCGTGTCTGTGACCTGGACCATGTTCAGGAAATTCTAACCAAATATGAGGATCGTATCCAGCGAGTGGGCATCATGGGCACTGTATCTAGATCCATGGCAGATAAACTGGATATCAAACCTGATTTTGAATTTGCCACCCCCCAGGCAGCTATTGCCGCTGCCAATCGAGGGTTAAACGTGCTGATATTTGCGGTGGGCAAGATGACCCGAACCCTAACCAATAGAATGGATGAGGAAGGGATCAATTACATCATTGAAGATGTTCTGACCTAAAAAAACTAAATTTACAAAAAATACAATAATCCATCCACATATGCAGTTTAGATCTCTATTTTAACACTACAACAATCTCTTTTGAAACAACTTACAAACCAAAGTTCTTTTTTAAACAACCCTGCAATAACAATCCCCATTCAAACAACCTACAACCACAATCTCTTTTTTAAACAACTTGCAATAACAATTTCTTTTTAAACAACCCTACAACCACAATGGTCAACTCTAGCAACCATTGATCCTTCCACACTGGAATCAGGAGTATCAGATATGGCAAATGCTGTTTTTCCAAGCATGGCCATGGATGCGCCCAGAGTCTCATCTTTCAGGACATCAACAATCTCCATCACCTCTGGATCAATCAAACCCGTTTTTTGGGCAAATTCCAGGGATAAATCCATGAAATGTGTAACCTGGGGTTTGATGAGTAATTTTTGAAGTAATTCTCGGGCTATGCTACTCAACTTACTTGCCATAGCAGGATCAGTCAGTACAGATGCTGTTTCAATGGTTCCTAAACTTTTTGATATTACATAGAGGCCTTCTCCTTCATCAGTACAGTCATCCCGACCATCCAGAAGTTTATCTGCCTTCCCCTGTCCTGGGGCACCAGGTTCAATTCTAATGGGGAACCCTCCAACCACTGATCCAATAACATCACCCAGACCTGTTTTAAGGTCTACTTCTGCATTATGGGCAACCGCTGCCGCCTGGTTAAATGTTAAAGGCAGTTTAAGGAGTTTTGAAACCCCTATTGATGTACCCAGTGCAAATCCGGCAGATGCTCCGAACCCAGATTCTATAGGGACATTGATCTCATGATCAATACTAATTTTAAGGTTATTCCATTCTATTCCTTCAAAAAACTGATTTTTGAGCAAATTTAGAGTTTTATAGGTCACTGAACCTTCCAGTGGAAAATTGGATTCATTGATTTTGCCATTGGTTTTAATAATGATCTCGCCATTTCCTTCACATACATCCACCTTGGTTAGGACTCCCTGGTCCAGAACCACTCCCGCTCCACGGGATCCCTTGATTAAAGGGTTAGGGTGGTCAATGATCTCAAAAAACCCAGTTATGTGCGATGGGGCGAAGACTAACGATTGCAATTTATCACCACATTTATTATATTCCCTGATAAATAAATAATAAAGGTAATTTAATTGACACTAAATGATAAAATTGACATTAAACATTAAGTAATGTAATAAAATCAGGAGACCCGGTATGGGAAAACGAATCGACTTACACACCCATAGTATATTCAGTGATGGTGAACTCCTACCATCAGAAATAGCACGGCGAGCCTGCGTTCTAGGTCACCAGGCAGTGGCAATCACCGACCACGTTGATGCATCCAATTTGGACTGTGTTGGCCGTGTGATTAACGCAGTTTTAGATATCAGGGATAACTGGGACATTGAAATTGTCCCTGGAGCAGAAATAACCCATGCACCCTCTGAGATAATACCCAAACTGGCCCGTAAGGCCAAGGAATTGGGGGCAGAGGTTATTGTGGTACATGGTGAAACACTGGTAGAACCAGTAATTGAGGGAACCAACTGGAGTGCGGTTAACTGCAGCGATGTTGACGTACTAGCACACCCCGGACTTATAACCTATGAGGAAGCACGAATAGCTAAAGAAAATGACATTGCCCTGGAGATAAGCGCTCGTAGAGGTCACAGCTTAGGTAATGGACACGTGGTTCAGGTGGCCCTGGATGTGGGAGCCAATCTGGTGGTGGACACGGACACCCATGCACCAGGAGATCTAGTAAACTGTGAAATGGCCAAAAAAATAGCATTAGGAGCAGGTCTACCAGAAAAAGAAATTAAAAAAGTTTTAAGAGATAATCCATTACATATACTGGAGAAAAAAGGCATATTATAGCTTTTAATGACTGATTTTTTAAATTATTTTTTAAATTGAATATTTTTTTGTGAACCCTAATTTTAGATCCCTACATTTAGGTCCCTAAATTTTGAATCATTAAATTTTAGATTCTCATGAAAATTTACAAAACCTCATAATCAACTATGAGGTCTTCGCCTAGATTATAACTCTTTTTGAACTTTAAACGAAAGGCATCTTTCATATAATCCACTCCATTCCCATCTACCAGAGTTTTGGCCCTGGTTCCTCCAGCAATCATGGGAGCTATGCACACCATTACTTCATTTACCAGGCCTGCCTGGAGCATGGAATAATTTAAAGTGGAACCTCCCTCGAGCATTAAGGTTTTAATCCCCCTACTTCCTAGTTCATCCATTAAACAGGTTAAATCAACCTGTTCATCACCACAAACAATCACTTCAGCCTTATCATCTGCTTCAAGAGCGTTTATTTTTTCCAGGGGAGCTTCACTGGAAACTGCAATGATGGTAAGGGCCTCATGACTAAGTATCCTGTATTCGAGAGGAGTACGAGCTTTACTATCCACCACCACCCGCACCGGGTTATCTTTAAGATTCGAAGAGATTTTATGGACTGTAAGGCGCGGGTCATCTGCCAGGACAGTGTTTATCCCCACCATTATGGCATCCATCTCCTTCCGGAGCCGGTGCACCCTTAAAAGATCTTCCTGGCCTGAAATTTCTGAACTACCCGTTTTGGTGGCTATCTTTCCGTCCAGGGTCATGGCTGCATTGAGTATCACTTTCGGTTTAATGATAAATCCTCCAGGGTTTTAGTCTTTTGAATCCAGGGTTTTAGTCTTTTGAAAATACTTTAATAGTTAAACTCATTCGGATACTAAACTCATATCCATAATTAAACTCATTCGATAATCTAAACTCAGGTCAATAATCTAAACTCCACGTAAAAATATGAAAAAATATCCTACTGGTTGCCCCCACCCATTATGTAAGATATGCTCTGGAAAATCTGCTGTATTTGCTGTATAATGGAGCTGATTGTGTTTAAAATATCCTGTATAGGGTCCAAGGTATTTTGAACTTCCTGTGCTGTGTCATTGGTTGCTTTACTTGCATTCTGGATTGCCTGATCTGCAGTGTTTTTCACATCTCCCAGACTGGACTGGTCTGCAGCCATAACTGGTTGAAACATTAAAAACAGTGCCAACAATGCTAAAAAACTCGTTACTAGCCTATTCATATTCAATCACCATCTTAAATTTAGGTTTATAATTTTAAGGTTTATTTATAATCATTTTCTTAAAATACAATATAATTAAATACGTAAACTCTAACTAAATTATTAGAAAAACGTAGATATTAAATGTATACCCTATTGTATACTTATAAAAACAAGTTATCTTAAATTATACTTTAAAAATTCAGGTAGACCCTAAAACATAGGAAAACAATACATTGAAGGCAAGTGTGACCATGAGTGAAGATAGATACCAGAAAGGAATGGAAAATTTGAAAATAATGAATCCAGATTCTTACAGGGACCTGGAAAAACTTTTAAATGGCGTGGCTCCAGATATGGCCCGGTACATTGCTGAATTTGCCTACGGAGATATTTATTCCCGGCCAGGTTTGGATCTGAAGACCAGGGAGCTGGTAACAGTTGCCTCCCTCACCACCATTGGAAGTGCTCAGGCAGAGCTTAGAAGTCACGTCCACGGTGCTTTGAATGTAGGATGCACTCCCAATGAGATAATAGAAGTCATGATTCAGATGGCAGTTTATGCTGGTTTTCCAGCCGCAATTAATGGTTTAACTACGGCTAAAGAGGTTTTTGAGGAAAGAGATGAAAAGTTTGAAAAATAACTGAATATTCCCATAAACCAACCATATTGACTTTACATTTTACTCTTTTTAATGAATATAGCTGCAAAAGCGTCTTTTAAGTAAAAATAACATATTTCCAACAAATAGCGCATTTTTCCGTGAAAAAGGCCTATAAATTTAAAATATCAAAAAAGGTTTAAAATATCAAAAAAGGTTTAAAATATCAAAAAAGGTTTAAAATATCAAAAAAAGTAATTGAATTACATTAACCACTGAAATTAGAATCAATTAAAACCCAAATATCTTCCGGGCATTGTTATCGGTTACACTCGCAACTTCTTCTTGAGGGATTGATTTAACCTGAGCAATGGTTTTAACAGTTTCTTCCACAAAAGCAGGTTCATTTCTCTGTCCTTTGAATGGTGAAAGATATGGACTGTCAGTTTCTGTGAGTAACTGGGACAATGGTAAGTTAGCAGCCAGTTGTTTATGATGCTCTGAAAAACACACAATAGTTGAAAGGGAAATGAAATATCCCTCTTCAATTATCTTCTGGGCGGTGTGTAGGTCTCCACCGTAACAGTGAAATATTATTTGGGGAATGGAAGGATGTTTTTTAACCATTTCCAGTGCTTTTTCCTCGGCATCTCTGGCATGTATCACCAGGGGCATCTGGTATTCCACTGCCATCTCCAGGAAGGTTTCAAAAAGTTTTATCTGTTTATTTTTATCCTCCTCACAACCAAGATCATTGAAATCAAGACCAGTCTCACCCAGACCTACCGCAACATCAATATTGGCATCAATTTCATCTAAAGCCTGTTTTATAACCTCAGAATCAGACTTGGATGCATTGGAAGGATGGAATCCCAGTGTAGGATATACGAAGTTTTCATATTCCTCAGCCAGTTTCAGGGTTCGTCTGTTACCTCCCAGTGTGGCACCGGAATTCACAATTGCTGTGAGTTTCTCTTTTGCACGCCCTATAACTTCCTGCCGGTTTTTATTGTAAACTTTAAAATCAACATGACAGTGACTGTCCATCATTTAAAATCACCTACACCCCATATCGGCGTTCTCTCTGCTGGTAAGAACGTAATGCCCTTAAAAAGTCGACTTTCCGGAGTTCGGGCCATAAACTATCACAGAAGTAGAGTTCAGAATATGATGATTGCCATAAAAGGAATCCGCTGAGTCTTTCCTCACCACTGGTTCTGATGATCAAGTTGGGATCCTCCAGACCGGCAGTGTAGAGGTTACTGTTTACCAGTTCTTCATCAATATCATCGATAGTTATTTTTCCTTCCTGAACTTCTTTAACTATCTTTTTTATGGCGTCAACTATTTCCATACGTCCATCGTAACCAATGGCAATGTTAACCAGCCTTTCGTTGTAGTGGGCAGTTGATTTTTCAGCGATGCGAATTGCTTCCCTGACATCTTCTGGTAAAAGTTCCAGTTTACCCACAGCTTTTACCCGGACGTGGTTGTCATGGATCTTTTTGTTACTGGCTATTCCCTCAAAGTTTTCCTTGAAAAGTTGCATTAACCCCTCCACTTCTTTGGGTGGTCTATTGAAGTTTTCAGTGGAGAAAGCATAGGCAGTAACGATTTCAATACCCAGATCAACACACCAGTCCAGAACTCGTTCCAAGGTGTCAATCCCCTTCTTATGGCCTTCAATAGCATCAATATTTCCCTGGATTTTAGAAAAACGACGATTTCCATCCATAATGATAGCTACGTGTTTGGGCATAAGTTCCGGTCGAAGGTTACGGGAGATGTACCATTCATACAGCCTGTAAAGTGGTGTTAATGCTGACATTTTAGATTCCTTTAATCATTTGATTATTTTAAATTCATTTTTATGTATCTAATTCAAATTTAGATAGCAATTAATTTATTATGTAATAGATGGCAATTTGTGGAATTGCCAATCAATTAGAATATTCATTATTTTGATAGTATTATAAGGATTTGTAATTATAGACTTATTCTGTTCTGGATTCTGTTCTGGCCAGTTTTTCTGCCAGTTTAATAGCTCGTAGGTACCCCTCTTCACTCTGAGATCGAGAGGTGTCAACGAATATTTCTTTAATGCCCAGAGTCACTGCCCCATGGCTTTTTATAGAACCCAAGAAAACTAGACTGCGGAAAATCAGATTTCCACTGATACCATCTGGTGCCAGTATTAAATTAGCCCCATCAGCAACAGCATCTTCTATTAATATAAAGTAATGTTTAACCATATATTTATCCATTGTGATCCGGGTTAACTCTTCAGCTTCCCTGATGGAATCATCAATTTTAGTGCTTCTACCCACATCCTGTGGCCTCCCCCCAGATAAAATTGCGATTTTAGGATTTAACCCCATCTGATCCAGGAATTTAGCCCCGTGATCAATGATCTTCTTTTTTTGTTCCAGGGTGTCACCTTCATCAATACCCACAGGAGCCAGGAGGAACTGATGTCCCTTAAACTCCAGAAGTGATGCCCGGTAAACTTCAGGATAGTTCTCCCTAAGTCTTGACATTAAATGGGATGCGCTGAGTGATCCTCTCACTGCTGCATCTACTTTCCCAGTTAATAAAAGGTCCAATAATTCCTCTTCTGATTCTGTTAAAACTACCTCAAAATCAATCTTACTAGCCGCCTGAACTATGGCCTGATTCTCACCCACACCTGCTGCGATTTTCATTAGTAATATTCTCCCTTTAAACCTATTTATAATGTAAATACGAGAATGAATTATTTTTAGGTTTCCCATCACCAGTTTACAGTTGATTAAAAAAGGGAATATACCCAAATAATATAACTAATAAGAATATAGCTATAATACAAGAAAATTGTTTCTACCCGATAACATAAGGGAACATGTGGGATGAAATTAATAAATGAATGGAATTAATTCAAAAGACCAATAATAATGAATTTAACTAAATAATTAGTTCAACTATAACTTTCAATTGAAATTTAACTGTGGATTCAACAGATAAAAAAAAATGAAGGTGCTTTGATGGCTTTGAAACCTGAAGATAACCGTGATAATGTTAAATTTTCGGATAATTCTACAGGATATCTGGTTTGCTCGGGATGTAATGGTTATTACGAGTTACAGGGAGATGAAACTCCAGAAGACTTTGAAAAATGCGAATGTGGAAGTTCCCTGACTTATCATGAAACAATTGCGCCATTCGAAAACTCTTTAAAGTTCAGTTCAACTAATCCCATTCCGGATTCAATTAAAACTCCAGATTCAATTAAATCTACTAATCACGCTGATGAACCTGCAGATCCAGACCAGTATAAGAAAGTGGAAAAACCAGAGACTGTAGAACCGGCCACTGCATCAGATAACAAATTTATAATGAATCGTTTTTCTCCACAGGAACCAGTATCGGATGAAGTTTTAAACACCCTCCAACAGGATAAAGGAAATCTATGGAACAATTTAGACGAACTTGGTTCTAAAAAGGACCCTGAAAATCAAAAAGCTGCCATGGATGATGTTATTGAGGTTAATCGTTTGATGATGATGGTTGATGAGAAAAGAGCTCTTGAAGAAAATAAAAAGCCATCCCGACTAAAATCAGTTCCCACAAAAATGGGCCCTATTGGTTTTTTAAGTGCAGCCATAGTTTTGTTGATAGTAGTTGTATTCTTAACCCTGGCCAGAGGGTTAGTTTAACCAATGTTTCCATTAAAAGGAATAATTTAAGATTAAATAAGAAATATTTAAAATTCAGATTAAAAAAATAATTTAAAGACTTATTTTTAATTTTTAAGACGTTGTTTCATAAATTGTAATATTTAAAATCTTTAAACCTTTTTATGTATATGCTGAAAGAGCATATTTTATGCTGAAAAAGTAGATTTCATGCTGAAGGAATTATCTGCACATTTTCCCTAACTCAATCACCAGGAAACTATTTAATCAAACTATTTTGTTCTACAGTTAAGACCACATTTCCCTGTTTATGTCCTCTTTCAACATATTTGTGGGCTTCGGAAGTTTTTTCCAAGGGGTAATAGCTATCAATTATCACTTTTATCTTTCCAGCTTCAATAAGTTCTTTGAGGAAAATTAAATCTTCAGGTTTTCCGGGTGGTGTTTTGGTTATTACTTTCTTGTTGCTTCTCAGGGAAGTCCATAGTCCTCGAACCATCTGCGACAGCCCAGGGTTAGCTAGAAGATAGCGTCCATTTTCATTTAGGGATTTTAAACTACTTGAATAATGACTCTTTCCAGCCACGTCAAAAATTACATCATATGTTTCATCACTTTTTGTGAAATCTTTTTGAGTATAATCAATGATATGATCCGCACCAATGGAGCGCACCATGGCCAGATTTTGGGTGCTGCATACACCAGTAACTTCTGCCCCCAAATATTTGGCAAACTGCACCGCTACTGTACCAATACTACCCGATGCACCATTGATCAGAACTTTTTCTCCACTGTGAATATTTGCTTTTGTTAAAAAATGCAATGCTTCAATTCCCCCAAAAGGAACTGCTGCGGCTTCTTCATAAGTCATATTAGTCGGTTTTTTGGCCAGCACCCCTTTTTCAGAGAAACATATATACTCGGCATAGGCACCTAAATCAAAACCGGTACGTGCAAAAACTTGATCACCTTCCCTAAATCGTTTCACATCTTTGCCTGTCTTTTTTATTTCCCCGGATAACTCTTGCCCTAATATTTTTTTCCTTGGTCCTCTGATCCCAAATCCTACTCTCGCCAAAAGCCATAACCAAACTGGCATTTCAAACCTTCGAAGTTCACAGTCCCCTGCTGTCACTGTGGTCGCATATATCCTTACCAGTACTTCATTGTCTTTCGGGCTAGGTTTTTCTACCTCCGCCATTTGAAGAACATCTGGAGGACCATATTTTTTGCAAATAATTGCTTTAATAAGTTATTCCCCCATTAGATTTGTAAAAGGTTTACCAATAATCAAATGATAATTAACTCCATTTTTGTGTTCTTTTCGATATCATATCCTTTTCAGATTATTTGCAAATTCTTCCGCATTTTTAAGATCTTTTGCATTAGGCCTGCCCTTATTCATTCCGCCAAATAGTTTGAGAAAACTATTAGTGTTGAATCCTTTACATTGAAATTCATCAACAATTATATAGCCTTTTGATTCTAGTTTTTCCCTGAGTTTAGAGTGATCTTTGATTTTTTTAGATTCCCCACTGATTCCAGCAGTAGAAAAAATAAATGCTTTTTTATCATTCACTTCTGATAGTTCATCGGCAAGTTCAAGTAGAGATCCATCATGTTTGGCACTATAAATTCCCGATCCAAAACCTATTAAATCATATTCTAGAATTTCTTCCGGACTTATTTCATCTGGCCATTTTATCTCTGCATCAAGAATTTTAGAAAAGACTCCAGCTATTTTCTCGGTATTATAATGATGGTATGAATACAGAACAATTAATGATTTATTTTTCTCTTCCATTATTTCCCCTCATTTTTAGGAATTAATCTTTTGCTTTAATAAGGTTTTGAGCAAATTCTTCGGCATGTTTGAGATCCTGAGCATCAGGGTGACCCCTACTTATTCCCAATCCTATTTTCCCTAAAAATCCTCTACACTGAAATTCATTAACAATTATGTACCCCTTCGATTGTAGTTTTTCCCTAAGGGCGGAGTGAGATTTGATGGTTTTAGATTTTTCAACTCCTGCACTGGTTGAGAAAATAAATGCTTTCTTATCTGTGGTTTCAGGTAATTTATCTGCTAGTTTGAGTATTGTTTTATGATGTATTCCACCGTAAATCCCAGATCCAAAACCTATAAGATCATATTCTTTAATCTCTTCAGGATTGACATCCTCCGGCCACTTTATTTCTGCACCTAAAACCGGTGCAATCATTTCAGCAACCTTTTCAGTGTTATGGTGGTGGTAGGAATACAATACCATGAGAGATCTCATAAGCAACACATCCCTTGTTTTTTCCCTTTATTTTCCATTATTTCACCTTATTTTTGAATAATCCCTTAAAATATAATTAACCCAATTCGTTAGCTTTTTCCTTAACTTTTAAAGCAAAATCTTTCGCTTTCTGAAGCTTTAACCATATTCTCTATTGCAAAAGTTTATCAACAAATTCTGCGCATTTCTTGGTTTTTTCATCTTTCATAGCCACATTCATAACCGCATTTATCTGTAGAGTGCTGTTTTCAGGGAAAGGGACTATTTGTTTTTTTATGAGTACAACATCAGTTGTGTGTGGGTCTCCTGTGGCAAAAACTCCTATTTTAGTGCCATCTGCAGGTTTAAGTTTTTCAAGATAGGATTTAACTGCAGCACTAGAATTTCCCCCGTAAATGGGTCCACCAATAACAATAACTTTATATCCAGAAATGTTTTCGGCTGCTGTGCTTTTTATACTTGCCAGATCCACATTATATCCCTCAGACTGCAGGTCCCTGGCTATTATACTAGCCACGTTTTTGGTGTTATCAGTGATGCTGGGGTCATAAATTACCAATGCATTTCCTACGGCAGTTCCATTAGTTTTCAGTGTTTCTGAAGCTGTTGCACGATTACCCATATCGTATGAAATGTATGCCACTGCAGCAAAAGCCACTGCTAAAACAAATACCAAGCTTATTCCAATAATCATTAGAGTTTTAATATGAATTCCTCCTTTTCATTAATTCTTTTTCGTTTATGGAATGATTTCATTGATTTTTCAATTAACAATCCACCAGTCAATTATTATCCCCTATTAACTCTCCTGAACATAATACTCAGCAATATTCCCGAAATTATCAACACCGGGCAATAAATGGTTATTATGGCTATTTCAAATATGACGATGTCATATCCCGCACATAATATGCCTGCAAGAGATCCTATGGCTAAAATGAACCCAATAATGAAAATCCATTTTAATACCAACTCTTTTCTCCCTTCTTTAAAAATTGGAGCAATAGCCAGCAAAGCCAAACTCATCATCATGTAAGCTATAGATTCCAGGGAAACAAAGATCCCATGAGGATTATACAGTGAAAAAAGCGAGAAACCTATTATTTCTCCCCTTATTGTGCTTGGTAAAACCACGGTCCATAAAACAAAATAGTCAGTTGTAATAAGGGCTGCATAAATCACTGCAAATGCTAAACCAATCAAACTGAATATCTTTTTATCATAATCAGCGTAATAATGGATGCACACCATTAAAACTACAAATACCGGTGCCATAAGAAATGCTGGAATAAATAGTGCGTAATCAATGGCTTTTATGGTTGTCCAGATATAGTTAATCATACCTGGAAAAGTATCCCACGTAGAGGAACCAAACATACCCATTGTGATAAATGCTGCAGCCAAAATTGCTGTAAAGACTGCTGCCCAGAATCCAATCTGATTAACCCTTTTATTCAGTTTATTTTTGAATTCTTCCATTGTTTTCACCACCTATTACTATAATTTAGCTATTTTATCCCTAAAACCGGTCTTTTTGGTTTTATAATGCCCAAATAAACTCGAGCAAAAAGCCATTGCCACCGAGGGACATTAAAACTTCGCATTCTCACATCCCCTGCAGTTACAGTGGTGGCGTGCACCTTTACCAGTACTTCATTATTTTTAGGAACTGGTTTTTCAACCTCTTCTAGAAAAAGAACTTTGGGAGAACCATACTTAGTGTATAATACTGCTTTCATCCCATTAACCCCCGATTATTTGTTATTTTTGAAAATGCATGTTATGATCTTTATTCTTAAAAAATAAAAAAAAATAAATTAATATAGATTTATTCTAGATTTAATTTAATTGAGCCAATCTTAGGTGCCAAGTAGTTGTATAAAATCGCAATTAAGGCAGTTTCTATGAAATAGATTATGAAGTTAGATATGAATTCTCCATAGTTTCCTGACAGGATCCCAATAAGCCCTAACAACATGTAAACAAGTGCTACTGCCAGGGCTGTGGGTAGTACTGGTATGTGTTTAAGTTCGTGTAAGTTTCCAGTAATTTGGCCAAATTCTAACTGGATTTTAGCTACTCTGGTGACTATGTAATTGTATAATAATGCAAATAAAGCGTTCCAAATGAATCCAAATACAAACATCATTATTGGAAGCCCAATTATTAAAACCAAAGCCACTAATACTCCTGCTGTTCCAATTTCTGCACCAGTTGGCATGGTTGCTCCAGAAACATTAGTTATATTGGCAGTTATATTGGCTGCTGCTGGCATGGTACTAATTGCACCTATTAACGAGAATAATGGTGAAATCACTGCTGCTAAGACTAATCCTACAATAAATGCCCAGACTGCTCCAATGGCAGAGAGTATCAGGGAAAACGAAATCACTGGAATATTTTCCACTTCATTACCCTCTAATTCTAATTTCACTCCACCTAATTTTGGTGCCAATGCATTGTAAAGCATCACTGAGACAAAACTTACCACTATAGTACTTAAAAACGCACCTATTGGAATGAGAACAATTAAAGGTATTCCCAGCCCCGTGACCAGATTGAACTGGCCTAAATGATGAATTACTCCAGTAGCCTGCAAAATTGCAAGTACTATTAACATCACTATGGCACCAATCAATCCTAAAATTCCATATATTGAAGCTGACATCTTGGTAAAAGGTGTCAGTTTAAAAGATTTAATTTCTTTCACATCTACCATATTATAACCTCCATTTTAAATTTTAAACCCAAAGGATGGTTTTACCTATCCACGATATAAGGAATCCTTTGAATTTTTTTTAAATCCTTAACCGTTACTTAAATCTTGTTTAAACACTTAAAAGTAATTTTTCCAAAATTTACTCAGCTTTTCCTCTTTTTTCCCTCCAAATTCATTCCGAGTTATAATAACCAGGAACGTATCTAAAAAGATGAAATATGGGTTTAGAAACCTTCAATTGAAAAATCACGTGAAATAAAAAGATTTACTAGTGGAAAAAAATGATATGCTACTAATGGAAATGTTAGATTTAAAAAAATAAATATATTAATCCCTTGTTATCATTAAAAGCAGCGCTAAGGCCGTAAATTCAAGTCCCAAAAATATTAATGGTAATAAAGCATTAATAAGGGTTTCTGGAAGGTTGAATACGAAATAAAATGAAAATAGTATGTTTTGAACCAGGAATAGCAGGGAGAATGAAACCAGTGTTGTGGTGAATTTAGATTTCACTTTACGGTATCTCTCCACGTACACGTAGAGCATTCCAATTAAAAGGATGATATTTGCAATACTGGTTATTAAAGCCGATACTTTAACCAGTGCATACAAAGTAGGTATTATATTTGACAGCCCAAATAGATTAATTTCCATTAACATTTTTTATGCCTTCGTTACGTGATAATTTATTTATTTATTTATCATTTTTCATAAATTCTTCCCAAATATCCAGAAATGTACCATAATCTTTTTCCATTTCATCTGAGAGGAAATATAATGCACCATATTTTTCTCCAGTAGATTCAACTATTTGGTTCTCCTGTAAAACATTCATATGATGCCTTATTGTCTTATAATCCAGGGAAAGCTTCTCAGCAAGCTTATTGGCATTGTATGGTCTTTGCTTTAGTTCAAGTATCATCCTGGCCCGGTTTTCTCCACCTTTGCTACCAGCAATTAACCACCACAGAAATACTTTCTTCATAAAAGGGTTGCTCCCAACGATAACTTTCTCTAGAATTTTGGAATATTTTTAAGCCCAATTTTTTACTACCAATAATATAAATACAGCATTTATAAGTTAAACTTTTTCATTTAAAGAGGTAATTGTTATTGACATTATTTATAGTAACTGCTCCTGAAATCTAGTGCTATTATTCTATTCATGCCTTCGTTATATCATGCTATCGACTACAATCTGCAAGAACTCTGTCATTTCCCTCATGCATAGATCAGTGAATGAATTTATGCATTAATGGATGTAATTTGTGTGATTAAAGCATTGCTAACATTTTTTCGTCTCATAAACATTCAGAGAATAAGAAATAATTATCTTTCCCATGAAAAAATGGACCACCCACCATAAAAACTGTCAACACCAACTAATTTACAGCCAAAAAATATCTTGTTTTTATATACGGTGATGATCATAATATTAAACATAATTATGAAAGGATATGTGTTACTGAGTGACATTGTTTCTCAAAAAGACCACCCAACTATCTAATTTCAAGAAAAACTTATGAATACGATTGATATAAGCCTATGAGCAAGGGACAACCTGAGAAATGTTCCAAACAATCTGAAAATCTCCCAGCAAACTGTTATCATCATTTAAATCTTTAAAAAGCATATTAATGGGATGTATCCTGAACATGCCAACTTAACATATGTCTAAATTAAAAGGATGTGATGGTTTGGAAAGAAAAGGATTTATTAGCAGATTTAAAAGACTTTCAGCTCCCACTGGAAAACCTTTATGGGGCCATGCATTTAGAGCAGTAGGCTTAGCTATTTTAAGTGTTATTATAGCTTATTTTATTGGTTTAAGGCAGGGTATAGAAATTATTTTTATGGTAGTTTTATTTGCATCTGTTCTAATGGATCAAGCAATTCCATTCCGTAAGTCTGTTACTTTTTCAGTTATTGGATTTATTTTAATGTCTTTGGCATTTGTAAGTGCTTCAGTAGCACATATGTTTGGATTACCATTTTTCATAGTTTTGACTATAATATGGTCTTTTTTCCCATTTACACTCTATATATTTGGAAAGGCTGAGGGATTATTTGGGTATCTGATTTTTATTTCATATTATACCGCAACGGTCCTTATAAAAAGTAGTACAAATATTTTTGATTTGATTATTTATGTTTTATTTGCTTATTTTATAGCTTCCATACTTCTTGTATGGAAATTTATTCAAAGAGATAATTATAAAAGGAAAATGGTTGCATCAGGGTTTGATCCTAACACCTCTATAAACAAAATAGGTTCAGTAAGACGCATTCTAGCAGGAGTTCCTATTAATAAATCATATCATCACCTATTTGATTATGGATTGTATTTGACCGGACTCAGAAATTATGGGATAACAGTTCAGTCAAGACTTACAGGTAAAGTAGCAGTTTTATTTGAGAACTTTCTTAATGAATCTAATTCTGTTAGTAGCACTATAGCAGATCATATAGTAAATAAAAAAGGAGAAGTTAATCTTAAAAGTGTTAAATCAAATTTAAATGAATTAAATTTGTATATGGATGAAAAAGGTGCCGAATCTGTTAAATTTTTAGCAGATAATTTTATAAAGTTTTTTGAAGATTCAAACCGGATACTTTCCAGTCCTATAAATCAAAATGAAGAGGAAACTGTTAAAATCACCCCTCTAAATAAGATGTCATTTAAACAGGTGATAAAATCTAGATTTAATCTGGATTCATTATACATACGTCATGCATTAAGATTTACAATTGCAATGGTAATAACACTATCTTTTGTGTTCATCGACCATTCAAGAGATCCAGCTTGGATTGCTATGGGTGTTCTTATAGTACTCAAACCTGATGTTACCAGCACGTGGGATAACATGATTACGAGGGTTTCATTCAATCTCTTCGCAGTCATATTAGCTATAATTTTAGCATTTATTTTCCCACATTATATGCTACTGATATTTGCATTAGTGGCACTTTTTTTCTTCAGAGCATTTTTACCCAATTATATTGGTCTTTCGATCCTGGCAGTAAGTGTTTTTACAGTTTTTGTTTGGCCACAGGGTGAAGTGATTAATAATGCTGCTGCTAGGATAATAGACATCCTTATTGGTTCAATTGTGTCAATTATACTTGTTTACGGTGTACTGCCCAAAAGATTGATGATAAATTTACCTGACCAGGTTTCTAATGTTTTGAAAGTAAATCAAGATTATTCCGAGCTTGTATTATCTGGAAATTATGATATTAAAACTGCAACTTCAAAACTTGAAACAGCATTATTAGAATACAATAACCTTGAATCATCATTAAAAAAGGTTCAAGATACATTTAAAGATGTTTCCAAGGATCTTGAAATCTATGAAGAAATATCCAGTGCATGTTACAATCTTACAGAGGATATTTCAGCAATTGTGGGTTATGAACATGATTCTAAACTGGATTTCTCTCCACTTATAGATTTAAGTTCTAAAATTCTGGACGTATTAGTAGTTGCAATTGAGAAAGACGAGATACCAGAAGAACTACCAGATATGCATATTTACAGTAAACTTTCTGATACTCTTCAAGAACAAAAAGAAATTAAACAATATTTTGAATGGATAGTCTCAGATATTTATCTCATACATTACTGTATCAAAAAAGCAGTAGAAACAGGAGCACTAACTAGATACAAAAATATAAATTAAACAGGGACCTGATTTGAGTGTGAAATTTTATAGGTAATCTGAGTTTAATTTCACACAAATAATTATTAGGATATATTTAACAAAAGTACAATCGAATATTCCCATATTAAGTGGGTCCCATATTAAGTGGGTCTTAAAAATTGAAATATCTACACTCATGAGATATGATATTTTATTGGTCGATAAAAAAAAATGAATATCCCTTTGAATCCCGACTCAAAAGAACATACATTGATTTTTTTAAAAACAAAGTAATGATTTTGTTACTTTTCGGCAGCTTTGATTCCTTTTTCCATTGCTTCCAGGGTTATCTGTATGTCCTCAGGTGAATGGGCCTGTGATAGGAAACAGCACTCAAACTGGGATGGTGGAATGAAAACTCCATTGGCAAGTAAGGTCTGGAAGTAGGTGTTGAACTTCTCGGTATCGGCAGTTTTAGCCTGAGCATAATCCCACACTTCACTGGGAGTGAAGTAGATCTGGAACATTGATGATAAACCTGCCACCTGATAATCTAAGGATGCATCTTCCAGGATTTTTTCCAGCCCCCGGCGCATCTTCAGTCCCTTGACTTCTGATTCATGGTAGAATTTTTCATCCAGGTGTTTCATTGTTTCCAGGCCGGCAGTGATTGATATGGGGTTCCCGTTAAATGTCCCTGCCTGGTATACATCTCCTTGAGGTGCAATGCGTTCCATGAATTCTCTTTTCCCAGCAAATGCCCCCATGGGGAATCCTCCACCTAAGATTTTTCCCATGGTCACCAGATCCGGAGTCACACCGAAGTATTCCTGGGCACCACCTTCCGCTATTCTAAAACCAGTGATTACCTCATCAAAAATGAGTATGATATTATTTTCAGCTGTTATTTCCCTTAAAAATTCCAGAAACTCTCTTTTAGGAGGTATACAACCCACGTTACCCATAACTGGTTCCAGGATAATGGCAGCCAGCTCATCTTTCTCCTGCTTTACCAGACTGATAAGGGCTTCTGCATCATTGAATGGGACCAGTACAGTATTTTTGGTTGTCTCTTCTGGCACTCCTGGTGAATCAGGTAATCCTGCAGCGCCAGATCCAGATTTTACCAGGACATAATCATGGGCACCGTGGTAAGCTCCTTCAAATTTTAATATCTTATTTTTACCGGTAACTGCCCTGGCCAGGCGGATGGCACTCATGGTGGCTTCGGTACCGGAGTTAACAAAACGTACCATTTCAGCACAGGGCACCCGTTTAACCACTTCTTTAGCAAGTTTAATCTCATTTTCAGTGGGAACACCATAAGCCGAGCCCTTTAAGAGTTGTTTAGAAACTGCTTCTATTACTGGAGGATAAGCATGGCCCAGCACCAGTGGCCCGTATGCCAGACAGTAATCCAGGTAACTGTTAGCGTCAACATCATATAATCGGGACCCCTCTGCCTTAAGAGCAAAGAAAGGGTATGGTTTAATAGCCCTTACTGGAGAGTCAACCCCTCCTGGAAGATAGTTTTTAGCATCCTTAAATAGATCTTCAGACTTCATGTTTATCTTCTCCTAAATCTTTCTAAACTGTTTATAAATGTTTTATTTACCCGTATTTATCTCGTAATATTGATTAATGAATTCACCGCAGCCACAGCAACTGGCGTCCCGCCTTTAGGGCCTTCTGTAACCAGATTGGGGATTGATGTTTCCTGAAGTGCTTTTTTAGATTCTGCAGCACCCACAAATCCAACTGGAACACCTATGACTGAGTTAACATTCATTGAACCGGTTTCAACCAGTTCCATTACTTTCCACAAAGCGGTAGGGGCGTTACCAATTACCACCACTCCGTCAAAACTTTCATTAGCTGCCACTTCCATGGCTGCTGCAGCCCTAGTAGTTTCCCTGGTTCTGGCTAGTTCAATGGCTCTTTCATCATTGATGTAACATTTGATGTTCCCTGAGTATTTGTTTATACCTGCCTTTACCATGCTGATATCTGTCAGGATGTCTTTTCCCTGTAAAATTGCTTCCAGACTCTTTTGAACAAAATCTGCACTTATCCGAGTTATATCCGCATATTCGGGGTCAGCAGTGGAGTGTACTATCCTTTCCACTATGGATTTCTCTTCAGAAGTCAAATTTTTGGTCTTTTCATCAATAAGGGACCTGACAATCTCCCTACTTTTAGCAGCAATCTCATAACCCTGTTTTGTAGATGCACCCATGAACGTTGGTTTCATAGTATCTTTCCGTTTCATTATGTGGATTATTCTTTATATTACTCTAATATAAAGGAACTATTCTAAAATTATTTGGATATTACATCTTCAGATATATGTTTTTTAATCAATTAATGTTTCTTTAATCAGTGACTTATAACATTTTTACCATTTTTTACATATGCAATGGTCATTCCACGAATTAGTCCTGTGATCAAGATCACTCCCACAAATATTTTTACATTTTAGTTGAGAACTTATTATTTACTGCATCATATTATTTTAATTAATTTTTAGGATTATATTCCCATTTTAAGCAATTAATGCAGGTATTAATTCCCATATAAATCTTATCCGTTAATTTTTCCAATATAACATTCCTTAAAATTGTTTGAAAATTCAAAAACAATTTATATGATAATATTTAATATTAATAACAAGTGATGTGAAGGCTTTTATTATACTAACTTTGACAGGATAAAAAATAGGTGATATTCTCATTAAAAGCCAATAAAAACCCTTTCTTCTAATTAATATTACATAAATTAGAATGGGGTGTTTAAATGGGAGAAAATATCGGTGAAAATGAATTAGACGAATGGAAAACAATTAGAGAATTAGTAAGTAGCTACGATGATCGCAAACATGAGCTAAGAAAAACTGGTTTTAGTCTTATTACGTCCCTTATAGCTGCTCAAGGTATCATAATCTGGTATCATAATCAGAATAGTATTAATAATATAAATAATGTCGATAATCTAATTTTAACTGCTGTTTTAGGAGTTACTATTGCCTTAATTTTTGCAATAGCATTTTATGAGAAAGGGTATAGACTTTATCAGGAAGCTGCTGTTCAAAGGGCATTGTTACTTGAAAAAAAATTAAATTTACAGCTTACGGAAACAATTTCATACCAATTTAAATCATGGCAGTCCAGAATATACGAATTTGGGGTTTATGGCATTTTTATTGGTTCAGCACTAGCATTGGCTTTTTTGACTATTCCAAAAAATAATTGGGAATATCCTATCACACTGTCTATTTTAACAGGTGTCGGAATTTTAGCAATGCTCTTCCTCAGTAGAGACTTAAAAAATAATTACCGGCTCTGCACTCCTTTATCAGTAATGATTGAAATTTATTTAAAGAGATTTTTAGGGTGGATTTGGGGAGAGAAAAAAATAGAAGATCCGCATCTGGATTGGAGTATTGATCCGTTGGTATGTAAACAAGGCGAAAAAGTAGCTATTACGTTGACCAATCTTAACAAAGATAACTCGATCACAGAATTTGTTATTGAAAAAGACCCTCCTAACTTAGGGAACTTGAAAAAAGATTTGGATTTGTGGTACGATAAGACAAAAGTTGTATTCTTTAAATGTGAACACGTAAGCGGTTGGAGATCTAAGCTCCCATTTTTTAAATGCCCGTTAAGTGAAATCCCCCATAAAAAATGCAATGAAACTCCGAAGCATTGCCATGTTCTGTTTAAAATTATGCATGAAGAATATTATTCCAGATATTACAGTTCCACAGACATTTTACACAGCTCTCATAAAAAATGTTATGGAAATGGAAACAGAGATTCATACGTAGAGCCAATACCGAGCAGATTCCAACTTGAGGCTGGAGCTAGTCGTACATGGTTATGGAATACTATCGGGTTTGAAAAAGGCATATACATAGTTTGCACCCCTTATAACACTCCAGAAATACTCACAAGGAAAATCAGAATTATATGAACCAATATGGCCAGTAATGATCATCCCCCAATATACTTCGTTTCTATAAATTTAGCCCATGAAATGTCTTTGAACCGCCCTTCAGACGCTAAAATTTATATAAATTATCATACAAAAATAATAAATAGATATTTTTGTAAAGAGGAGGGCAATATATGAAAAAACAGACAAACGAAGTTAAGGGACAGGTACTTCAAACCATTGCAACATTAATCACCACTGCGTTTGGGTTGATCGCAGCATTGGCATGGAATGAAGCAATAAAAGCAATTATATTACAGTTTCTTCCAAAAGGAAGCGATTTATGGGGTTTATTAATATATGCAGTGGTGATCACCATCATAGCTGTGGTGGCAACCATAATAATAGGCAGAGCCATAGCTCAACCAGAAGAGGTTCAACTGGTTAAAATCGTGGATGAATAACAGTAAAAACAAGGAAAAAATACCAATAAAACAATGGAAAATGGAGATCTAATCACTATATCCTATTTTCCAATTTTTTTGTATTTCCAGATCAGCCATCTTTATTTTCAAATTCAATGTATTTCCAAAAAAATAGAGTAAAAAAATAGAGTTAAATTATTCCAAGTTGGAATAATTCTTTTTTAATTATTCCACTTTAATTACAGTGGTTTTGGCAAGTATGTCCAGATATCTTTGCCGTGTTCCTTCTTTACTCACAACCACTCCAATTAAAAGATCAATTACCAATGGGACCCATAGAAATTTGGAGATGTTCCTCAGGAATGCCTTTTTGTAGTTCATATTTCCATCATCAGCCTGGACTTTAAGCCTCAACAGACCCTTGCCCAGAGTTGTGGACCACTTCCCCTCCATTACTGTGAAGTATAAAACTATCAGCACACCCAACAATACAAACCAATAATTCATAACTGAATATAGATTATTCAAGGCTACTAACGGGTAAATTATAGCAGTTAAAACCCACATTAAAAGAGTGATGAAAATCGCATCAACAATTAACGCCGCCAGCCTCCTACCCCAAAATTCCTGCATCATAATCACCTGTTATTTTTTCCATGGATGTTAATGAGTATTTAATTAGAAGTATAATAATTTTACTCCTAATTACCCACGGGCTTACTCCTTAATTACTCACTGGAACTGATCTTACCTAAATGGAACCTTAACCAGAGTGTTAACAGACTCTGGGAACTGGATCTGCTATGGGTGCTTCCAGTATCCTTTTACCACCCAGTGATGTTTCCAGGATCACGTGTTTATCAGTGGTTACCTCACCAATTATCTGTGCTTCTCCACCATACTTGGTTTTACGAATGGCTTCCAGAATCTCATCGGCTTTTTCAGGGGCTACTCCCATAACAACCTTACCTTCATTGGCAACTTCATAAGGGTCAATTCCCAGCATCTCTGATGCGGCGTGAACTTCCCTTTTAACTGGTATCTTCTCATCATCCAGGAACATTCCCACACCAGACTTGGAGGCCAGTTCATTAAGGGCGTTGGCTATTCCACCACGGGTTGGGTCTTTCATGGCATGAACTCCACCAATAGCCAGGGCTGCTTCTACCATACCCCATACGGGAGCCACATCGGATTTCAGGTCCGTTTCAAAGCCAAATCCTTCACGGTAGCTCATTAAGGATATTCCATGGTCCCCCACACTTCCAGTGAGGATAATTTTATCCCCTACCTCGAGTCCTGAGTCACGGGTTATGGCACCTTTGGGGGCAATACCAATTCCAGTGGTGGATATGATCATTTTATCTAACTTATCATTCTCCATTACCTTGGTATCCCCGGTTACAATGGCCACACCGGTTTCCTGACATACTTCATCCATGGATTTGATTATGCGTTCCAGTTCATCCACATCAAAACCTTCACTGATAACCATGGCATTGGCTATGGCCAGGGGACGGGCACCCATTACTGAGACATCGTTTACAGTGCCTGCCATTGAGATTCTACCAATATCTCCCCCCGGGAAGAATAACGGGTCAATGGTATGGCTGTCTGTGCTGATTACTATTTCATTTTCACCCAGAGGGATGGTGGCCCCATCATCCAGGTCTGCCAGACCTACTCCACCATTTACTGACTTGTTCTTTATGTTACCCAGTATTATATCCGAGATGAGGCCCTGCATTATCTCTCCGCCGGCCCCATGTGACATTCCGATTTTCATTGATTCACCAGTTTTATTTGGATTGATATTTAATATTGAAAGTTTATTTTAAACCAATTCTAAACCATTAAATAAGGAATAGGATGTTAAATTATCCCAATAAGATTATATTCTTCTGTTAGTGAGTTGGGATGTTTCGCTATTTAAATCTAACTCTATTATAAAATGCCAAATAGAATCATTGGGGTTGCTTTAAATCAAAATAACAGGTTAATTAGAATGATACTGGATTTTTAAAATTAGAACAGCTACTTAAAAAGGACAATTGAATACCAATCTTTGAGATAGATTCCTAATGAAAAATATTTATTGAATTATGATTCGTTACATCCTTTCTTTATATTCCAACTCTTTAAACTTGATCTTAAACTGAGTCCCATTGTTTCTGGTTAATTCAATGGTACCCTCCAGCTGATTCACCAGACTGTTTACCAGTTGTAACCCAAGAGTTTCGGTCTCATCAAAGTTTACGCTTTCAGGCATTCCCACACCATTATCACTGATGATCAAGTTATAAAGAGCATCACTCTCCGAATGGAGTTCTATTTTAAACTCACCATTCTCCTGATGGGGAAAAGCGTATTTCAGGGTGTTAGTCACCAGTTCACTTATAATAAGGCCACAAGGAATGGCAGTTTCCAGTCCCATCATCACTTCATCCAGTAAAATGACGGTTTGAATCCGGTTTGAATCCACACCATAGGAATAGAAAAGATCAGAAACCAGGCTACGTATGTAGTCTGCGAAGTTAATTTCCGAAAAATTACGTGATTTATAGAGTTTTTCATGGATCATGGCCATGGATTTAACCCTGTTTTGACTCTCCATTAAGACATTAACCGCCTCTTCTTCATCCACATACTGTTTTTGGAGGTTGAGTAAACTGGAAATGATCTGCATGTTGTTCTTAACCCTGTGATGTATTTCCTTTATTAAGACTTCTTTTTCTTTAATTGAGGATTTAAGGGCGTTTTCAAACTCCTTTCGTTCAGTAATGTCATGGGCCACCATTACAATGTAGAAAACATCACTGAACTTCACCAGACTGATACTCATTTCCACGCTGATCTGGGAGTTATCATTTCTTTTTAAAATAGTTTCAATGGTTTTGCGATTCTGAAGATGTTTCCCATCGAACAAACTGAAAATAATTGTTCTCATTTCATCCAGTTTATCCGGAGCAATTATATCTTCAACCTTCATTTCCAGCATTTTTTCAGCAGAATATCCCAACTGCTGGCTGGCAGACTTATTCACATCTGTAAAATTGCCAGATGGAACTTCTGAAAGGAAAATTGCTTCGTTAGTTTCATCCAAAAGCGCCCGGAATCTTTCCAGTTCAGAGAGTCTCTGCTGCAACTCAGGATAGTAACTTTTCTGAATGGATTGTTCACCTAATCCTATTATTTTCTCACGGATAGAATCCCAATCTTCCTCTCCATCAGAGTGCATTTTTAAATATCTCCTCTACATCATTCTGGGTTGGTCTCCGGGGATTAGTTATGATACAGGCATCATTCATTGCTTTACGTGCCAGTTCTGGAATATCATCATTGGTAACCCCAACATCACCCAGAGAGTGGTTTATATCAGCTTCATCCTTCAAATCATGGATTCCATTTATCAAGGCTTTTTTAACCTCTTTATCACTCATTCTGTCAATTTCCAGTCCCAAATATCTGGCAATTTCTCTGTATTTTTTAGGTTCTGATTCAAAGTTGAATTCAACCACCTGATCAAGGAGTAGTGCATTGCATTCTCCGTGAGGTAAATCCAGTAAACCTCCAAGACTATGTGCCATTGCATGAACCAAGCCCAAACTTGCATTAGAAAATGCTAATCCTGCATGTAAAGAGCTTAACATCATTTTACCCCTCAAATCAATATTATAAAGATCATTGCTGACCGGGATCAAATTTGCTGCAACCAGTTTGATGGCTTCCATTGCATGGAGATCAGTGATGGGGGAACTGGCATTGGAGACAAATGCCTCCATTGCATGGCTTAAAACATCAAATCCTGTGGCAATAGTTAATGATTTATCTAGGGTAAGTGTTGTTTCCGGATCAATTAAGGCCACATCCGGTACCACAGTTTTACTGACTATGGCCATTTTTAATTTTCTCCGGGAATCAGTTATTATGGCAAACTGTGAGACATCAGCTGCACTTCCTGCAGTTGTGGGGATGCATATGAGGGGCGGAGATGGAATTTGGACTTTGTCCACACCTTCAAATTCATTTACCTCTTTTCTGTTGGAGCTGACAATCCCAATGGCCTTGGCACAGTCCATTGGACTTCCCCCACCCACTGCCACAATGAAGTTGCAATTTTCATTTAGGTAAACATCAGCTCCTTCCATAACCTGAAGTGAGGTGGGGTTCGATTTAATATCGGAATATATCTTATAATCAATTTTTTCATCTTTTAAAGCACCTATAACCGGATTAAGCAACCCCGAACCCCGAATATGAGGGTCAGTGACAATCAACACTTTTCGGGCTCCAAAATTTTTAGCATATCTCCCCACCAGTAACCGTGCACCTGAACCAAAGATAAATTCAGGAGCCACAAATTTACGTAATTCCAATACATTTCCCATGGGATTCACCAAAAATCAAGCATTACTGCAGTACATCTCTTAAATTTTCTTTACTGATGTTAACTAATTTTTTCAAAAATATCTAACTATAACAATATTTTTATAGATTCCCCACTAATTAATAATTCCCATTGATATTCTTTTACAACTTAATATTCCTTTAAATTATATTCAGGGATATTTTAAAGAGATAATAAATGGTTTGAATTGGATTATATTGGAAATTACTTACAGTTATCAATGAAAAGTTGATATGAATGTTGAGTGAATATTTTATTAATAGCAGAAATTTTTGTTAATAGCAGAAATTCCTGGAATAATTAGGGAAAGGTTAATATATCATACTTTAGTAAATCATTATATCTGGAGATGAAGACTTAAGTTGAGACTTTTTTACGCTCCAATAGGAATATATTTTTATGATATTTCCGTAACTTATTTGTAAATAGATAGAAAGTTAAGCTAATAGAGGTGAATTTAAATGGCAATTTGGCAAGGAACATCCGTGAGAAAAGCTACAGGCGCACGGGCTAAGACTAATCGTAACAAGAGAAAAATGGAATTCGGTAGGGAACCTGCAGAAACCAAAATCGGGGACCGTAAAATCAAGACCATAAGAACCAAAGGTGGTAACGAGAAGATACGACTCACCAATGAGGAGAAAATCAATGTGGTTGATCCTAAAACCAAAAAGGTGCAGTTAGCCGAAATTACCAGTGTGGTGGAAAACCATGCTAACACTCACTTCGTAAGAAGAAATATTATCACCAAAGGTGCTGTTGTTGAAACCAGTGCAGGTAAGGTTAAAGTAACCTCTCGCCCGGGTCAAGATGGCATTATCAACGGTATCCTCATTGAAGAAGAATAGGTTTAATCCTATTTGATACCTTTTTTTTGATTATAACCCCAAAATATCTAAAACTATTATTTAATATTCATTCATACCCTCATAATCATAACATTTACTAACAATCGGGAATTTGAATTATACTATTGGGTGTAACCATTGCACAAATCTATTAAAGAAAACGTAGATCAATTTCTACTTTCAGTTAACCATGAATTACCCCCAGGAATGGAACTGGAATTCGAAGGATTCTATGAAAGGGGTTTTTTTGTCACCAAAAAAAGGTACGCCCTGATACAGGATGATAAGATTGTGGTTAAGGGTTTGGAGTTAGTTAGAAGGGATTGGGCTCCGGTTGCCAAAAAAACTCAGGAAAAAGTGATGATGGCTATTTTAAAGGATGCATCCCCTGAAAAAGCTGCCAAAATCCTTAAAGAAGTCATTGGCCAGATTAAAAATGGTGAAACACCCCTTGAAGATCTGGTAATACACACCCAACTTACCAAAAATCCCGATAAATACAAACAAAAGGCACCACATGTTCTTGCTGCTAAGAAAGCCATTGAAAGAGGCCGAAAAGTGGGACGTGGTACTATAATACGGTATATCGTGATTAAAGGAAGGGGTCCCATAAGCCAACGCGCAGAACCATTAGAAGACGTGGATGTGGCAAACTACGATCCTAACTACTACATTGACAATCAGGTCCTGCCAGCAGTTTCCAGGATAATTGACTCGCTGGGTTATTCTCATGACGAAATTGTTCATCAGGAAAAGCAGAGTAGTTTAGATGCCTTTTTCAACTGAGGATCCTTCAGTCCTAATCCGTGAATTCAAATTAGGGATACATTTCTTAGGATACATTTTATCTCAATCTATAATTATTAATTAGATGATTCAAGATTACAAATTTGATGAATAAAATGGAAATAAATTTTTTGAATAAAAAAATTAATGTTAAAAAAAGGTTAGGGTGGGTGTAAATGATCAAGGCTGTTTTTTTTGATATAGACGATACACTGTATGATACATCTGGTTTTGCCAAACGAGCCCGTAAAGCTGCTTTACAAGCCATGATCGATGCGGGTTTACCACTATCACAACAGGAAGCTTACCTTCTTTTGAGGAAGATCATCAAAGAGAAGGGATCCAACTACGATAAACACTTCAACATTTTAACCAAGAGGGTTATGGGTGAAGAAAAACCTTTGCTCATTGCTCTAGGTATGATCACTTATCATAACGTTAAATTCGCTCTTTTAAGACTTTTCCCAGACACCATGTCCACATTGATATACCTTAAAAAAAGTAATTACCAATTGGGAGTCATTTCCAATGGTTTAACCATTAAACAGTGGGAAAAACTCATCCGACTGGGCCTTTATCACTTCTTCGAGGAAGTAGTAACATCCCAGGAGGCTGGTTCTGAAAAACCAGACCGTGAAATATTCCAGCTTGCCCTGGATCGAATGGGATGCCAGGCAGAAGAATCAGTTATGGTTGGAAACAAATTCAGTGAAGACATATTAGGGGCAACCCAAGCAGGTATGTCCGCCATACTGGTCAACTCTAAATTAACTGAAGCTGAAAAAGAACTTATCAAAAGAGAGGGTTTGAAAGTTACCGTGGTTTCAGACATTAACAATGTGAAAACTATCCTTTAATTTGGGAATTATTATTAACCGGGGTCTGAAAATTTATACCAGAAAATGGTCTGAAAATTTATACCGATAATGGTCTGAAAATAAAAAAATATACTAATATATTCTAAAAACTGAATATATGCATAATCATAATCTAAAATCCGAATAAAAATTTTCGGTGGTTTACAATGAATTACTATCACGACGAAAAGATGGAAAAAATTTTCAATGCATTGAAACAACCCAAAAATCTGGATGACCTTCAGCTTTCAGACAGTTTTGTCAAGGGATTAATACTAAAAATCATTAGCAGCTATGGCACAGTGAAAACCAGTACTATCAATGAATTAACAGGTATTCACTGGGACATCCTGGAGGAAAGCTTAAGTAAAATGGAAAAAAGTGGTTTTTGCGCTCCTGTAAGTGGAGGATTCCTATTTTCCAGTGTTGAATACACTATAACTAAGAAAGGACGTGAGAAAGTTCGAGGGATTGCCGAAGAAAATCCTTATATTGGTATTGCTCCGGTTCCCTACGAAGAGTACTTTCAGATCATGAAGATCCAAATACAAAATCGTTATCCCCTTGAAATACCTCCTGAAGTAGTGGAAGAAACTTTCCATGAAGTGGTGGGGGTGGATTATGCAAAAGAAGCTCTTATTGAATCATGCATAATTAGTAAGGGAATTTTCGTCTATGGTCCTCCTGGAACCGGTAAAACATTCATCATCAGTACCATGCCCGATCTCTTACCTCCACTGGTGATTCCCAAATACATAGAGTTCGGTGGAAAAATTATACAACTTTACGATCCTGATTTTCATAAGATATGCAAAGAACAACCCACTGATCCCCGTTGGGTTAAAATTTATGCCCCATTTGTTTTAACTGGTGCTGAATTAAGCTTAAACAAATTAGAAACTAATTATGATCCTAACAAGGGTGTTTATGAAACTTCTCCACTGATTAAAGCCAATGGAGGTATCCTGCTAATTGATGACCTGGGAAGACAGCGTGATGATCATGAACTCATCCTCAACCGCCTAATTGTGCCCATGGAAAACAAGAAAGATGTGGTTTACGTGCGTGGTATCCCAGTTATTTTGCACACCCATTTTATTCCAGCATTCTCCACCAACCTGGATATCAGTATCATGGATGAAGCACACCTTCGACGTGCCCCCCTTCACATTTTCCTTCAAAATCCAAAAATTGAAGAAGTTACCGAAGTTTTCCGCAGAAACCTTGAGGATCTCAACGAAGGTTTTCAACCGAACGTACTGACCAGATTCATGGAAGTGTACCAGTCTAAAAAAGATGGAGGGGAAGGATTACAACCCAGTTTCGCCCATGCTCGTGATGTAGCCCAGATCTGTCAATCAGTGCGCATTAACATGGGAAAAGATATTATAGATGTTGAAGTACTGGAAGCAGCTCTGGATAAGCACGTTCTGGTGGTTTTACAGAGGCTGAATATTGACATAGCCCAGATTTCTCATAAAACTCGTTCATTCCGGTTGAAGACCGATGATCTGGAAAAAACTTACCATGAACTATCCCATTATGGTGCCAGCCTGGTATGCTACGAGAATAATTCAATACTCACTGATGTGGATGAAAGCACCAGTCCTGTAGAATTAGTAGATTACTTGTGCAGTAAAGACATCAAAGTTGAAAGTATTGATTTAATCGCAGAATCCGAGAAAGAACTGAGGAGAACTCTTTTAAACTGGTGATCAACATTCTTGGATTGTGAAGTGCCAGAAACAGAGTTTTTACCAGGAAAAAGCTAATCAAAGCATATTATGATCGCTTAATGGCCCGGGAGTTAGAGATGAACTGGAGTTAGAGATGAACTGAAGTGAATATGAACTCTTTCAGAGGGTAAAGGACTGTGAGGATCGTTCCCTGTCCTGGTACATGATCCTCCAATACTGCCTATGAGCAGTTGAATACTATAAAATCATATTTAAATTGGGTTCTTCTTCTTTTTGGCGTACCAAATAACCATTTTGGATTAACTTTGAATATTTATACTTTGAATATTTATTATAAGACTCGATGTCTGTAAACCTTGAATGAACATTCCTATCTTTATACCGGAATTCAGCTGATACAATACCCAACTTTTCAGATTCAGTTATTATTCCATCTTTTTCAAGAAGTTCTTTTGTTTTTGTGACTTCATCAACATTCTGAAAAACACCAAGACATGGAATTTTTTCATAGTCATAAATGAAATTGATAATTGGAATTGTAACCGGGGCAAATTCATGTGTAACAGGGGGTGATACCGGTCCTGTTTTTAAACTGAAGATAACATCGGTTAATATGATATCCATTTTGGATTCATCAACCCCGTATTCTGCAACAACCTTATTGATTATATCTAAATATTTTTCAGTTATTTGGGGTATGTCAATTTCATCCACTTTATCAAACCTCCCAAAGTAAGTCCCATTAACTATACATTATACATCTTTTTTAACAATTAAAGCTTTGGAATATTTAGATTTTTTTAATTAAAACTAGCTAACACGCTAAAACTTAAAAAAAATGGAGTAAAAAGTTATGTTAGATATAAGCAACACGCAGGTGATAGAAAAAAACCAACTTTCAGTCGTTGAAGATGTTCTCCAGTTCTTCATATATATTTACATGTAACCATGTCTTATGGAAAAAAAGAGGATAAATTCACCTACCAAATTAGAGACATAGCATGAATAAATTTCTAACTAATAATAATAATATTGCCATATATAAATTTCATTTTAATAAATGTGGAAGAGCAACACATTTATAAGGAACCACTATTCTAAATATTTATAAGGAACCACTATTCTAAATAAATTAAACCTATAGAAATATTTAGGAACCCCTGGAAATATCCTGGAAAACCTCAATTAATATGTAACATAATTAAAATTAATAAAAAAAACTCCATATTTTAAAAAAAACTCAGAAATTGGAGTTTCTACACAAAATAAAACATTTAGAAGGGGAGTATATATAAGAAATTTTCCAGACACTGGTCAATTTCAAATATAAATATTATTTAAGAAAAATTTTAGGGAGAATTTTATTTGAAGAAATATATTATTATGGGTATTGCTATTCTGGCTGTAGTTGCACTGGTTATTACAGTAACATCAGGCAGTACCAATACCGAAACCAAACACTACCAGAATGGGGAAATTTCTTTTAATTACCCGGCCAGTTGGCAGCAGGTTCAAACGCAAGGATCTCAAATAGCTGCCTTTAAGGACCCAGAAACTGGCATGAATGTGACTGTAAGCAGACAGGTTATGCCCGCAGGATACAATGCCTCAAAGGATTTTGTTCCAGACCTAGTTAAACAGGCCGAAAGTAATCTTAAACTCACATCCAGCAATAAAATTGATTTAAATGGAACTTCAGGGTATGATAACACTTACCAAGTTCAAAAAAATGGTTCTACCACCCAACAGAGAGAATTATGGGTAAACACCAATGGAGCTCTTTACAGTGTCATATTCAGTTATCCTGATGAAGGGTTTAAGATAGAATCTTTACTGAATGGGTTTAAAGGATCAGAGAGTAGCACAGCATTTAATACCATTAAAAACAGCCTGAAGATCAACTCCGCCAAACTGACGGATACATTTGCCTTTGGAACTGTGACCATACCCCGACTGGGAGTAACCTGGAATATACGCTCCGACACTTTAAACGCGATGGGTGCGGTTTATCATTACTCTGCACCAGGCGATACTTTATCCAAAAGTTTCTATCCTGGTCAATTAGGTTCAGTGGGATTACTCGGACACCACACACGGTATTCGGCTCCATTCAATCATATTGAAAACATGCAGGTAGGGGATAAAGTCTACATCAACGACTATTTGACCCAGAAGAAATACACCTACCAGGTGGTTTCCAACAATGATATACGGTACGATTATACCACCAACGTCATTACATTCCCTGCAGGTAAAAAAGAATTGGTACTGGGAACCTGCTGGCCTCCAGGTTATACATCAGCAGAAAGGTACGTTCACTGTAATTTAACTGCAGTAGACCCATTATAAGCATATGAAAAGGATCTAAAAGATCTTTTTTCAACTATTTTTTTATTTTTAGAAAAAATAAGTCAAATAATTTTAAGTCAAATAATTTCTAAAGACAAGCATCCCTCCTTAAAACAAGATAGTTAGATTGATAAAAGGAAATATAATAACCTATTTATAGTTCTTAGCTCTAGATAGATTATAAATTAGATATAAATTAAATCAAGGTTATTAAATATAGATTGGATCAAGGTCATGAATATGAAAAAAGCATTCATCATTTTACCCGTGGCAATACTCTTAATTTTATTTATTGCATTATTTCCCATATTTTCAGTAACTAATAACAATTCAAGTGGTGAAAATGTTACAGGAAACCAGAATGTAACTACCAATGCATCTTCACCAGAGAAAGTGGCATTTATAATACCCCACCCTGATGATGAGACTATTGGTGCCGGGGGAACCGTCCAGAGAATTATGGAGAATGGATCTACAGTTCACTTTGAGCTCATGACCTCCGGTGATGCCATAACATCCAAATTACTTAGCGTGACCAACTACTACAATGTAGCAATTCCTGCAAATGCTACTGCAGAGGATAAAAAGAAATTAATAAGAGAAGATTCCTTTAAACAGGTCATGTCCGTTTGGGGCTGTACTAATTATAATATACAGAGCTATGAGGATGGTGGATTGAATGCAAATGCAGTATTTACCACCATGGAAAATTTGTATCTCAAGGATGGATACACCGTCTTTTACACCACCACTGGAGATGGAAATGGTGACCACCTGGCCTGTCAGCAGGGAATGGCAATGATGAAGGAGAAGTATCCCAACCTGAAGTACAGACAGTTCCCCATCTATTATTACCATGCCATTAGAGCAGCTACCAGTGCATTAACCAATAACTACACCGATGTAAACGTTAATAAGTACGCAACCAAAAAGAAAAGCGCCTTCCAGGTTTATTACAACATACACACCATCCTTAACACATTCTATCCATACAGTGATGGTTTATACAGTATTGGGCCTGAAAGGATTTATTACATAAATTAAGTTGTATCTGAGTAATTAGTTGCATCTGAGTAATTTAAGTTGTATCTGATAAGTTAAGTTAAATTAATGTATTTAATGATTTATCTGCTGATTTAACTCTACTTTACTCTAACTTTACTTATACTCAATTTAAAATAAATATTAAAAAATTTCACCAAAAGTTGTTAATAGATTGCAGAAGATAAGGATTTATAGAATAGAATTAAAATAAAATTAAAATAATGAATAGAATTAAAAAATAATAATTACTAACTTATAAAGAAAATTAGCAACTTATAGAATCATGATGGAGATTTGATAACATGGCGGATGCAGTTATATTTGGATCATTACTTTACTCCCACATACTTCCACCTATAATGGCATTTATAGGAATAATCCTGCTTTGTACCGGAGTCATGGATAACAAAAGAAATTACACCCTTGCAGGGATTGCAGTCTTCTTTGGTGCAGGTTTATTACCATTCCTAATATTGCCCCTGGTTATAGGATAATAAACTTTAGGAGAACTTTAGTAAATCAAAAACATAGGCACTTAGGATTTAACTGCCTATAAACTTTTTTAGTTACTCTCTTTTAAAATATTCTTTAAAATACTCTTTTAAACTACTTTTTTCATTTAAATACTCTTTTCCTTTAAAATACCATTTCCATAATAATTTATTTCAATTAAAAAAAACCTAAAAGATCATTCATTAATATTCACACCCTCATTGTAAAGCTAAATTAAATTAATTCTTTAATTAACTGATAAAAAAAACCCTTTAAATCACTTAGTAATATATAGATTTAATTATCGATTTAATATCTAGATCCAATATTTAAATTCCAAACGCTTGTTCTCAATTGATTTTCTATTACCCTGAAATGCTCCTTTATTTTCTAATTTCAGAGAGGATACCAGTGAAGCAAAAATTCCGCACTCATGAGAGTCAGATACCTCCTGCCTTCTGAATGCATATGCTGCCAGGTAACTATCACCAAGACCAGTTGGATCCACCCTTTCCTTGGAGGGAAAAGCAGGGATCTGGTAGGTGTCATCATGCCCACTGGAATAGACTATGGATCCTCTATCTCCTCTAGTGATAATCACTTCATCCGGGCCAAGAAGAGAAAGATTCCTGGAAATTTCATCCAGAGAAAGGGACAAGTCCCCAATTATCACACCAGCTTCAACTTCATCCAGGAACAGGAAATCAACACATGCTAAAAACTTTTTATAATCCTTTAATGGTTTTAAAACTACTTTTTGACCTTCCAAGTGACGGAGATACCCTTGAACTCCAAGATATACTGGTATTTCCTGGTCTGAAATGTATTTAAGGGTCTCAAAGGGTACATCATGTGGTGAAAGAGGTGAAACCAGTACCGCATCAAATGCATCCCAATCAATTGAAGAAAGGTGAGATATTTCAATTGGGTTGGAGGGTATACACGCTCTTTGCAACCGGTGGTTAGGATTCTCATCAGGATAGAAATTCTCAAATTGAGTGGTTTCCTTACCCCATATGGGATTTAGATTTATATCCTGAGAAAAATAATCCAATAAATTAATATCCTCCTTTCCCACAGTCACCAGGGCAGTTACATCTGATTTAAGTGCAGATAAAACTCCAGCCTGATAGTAAACTGGCCCTCCAATACCTTTACATTTGGACCCACTTTTTAAAATGGTGTCACGGGTTACAGGACCTATAATCAAAAATTTAGCCATAAAATATCTTGGGCAGAGGAATTAATAAGCTTAAGGATTGAAATAAGCTTAAGGATTGATTTAGTGAAGTAAGTGATTAATCATATGAGGTTTAAAAAAGCTTTATTTGACCTTTATGGAGTGCAGTACCAATTAAAACTTTATTCACACCTTTTTTATCCAGCTGGTGCATGTCATCCTCAGTGATGCCCCCACCTAAAATGATAGAGCTCTCAAGTCCGGTAAATTCATTAATCAATCCCCAGTTAATCCCACCTTCAGTTCCTACCCTTGAGATATCCAGGAGAATTATCTGGGAGGGTTGTAATTTTTCTAAATTTTCCCTTAAAAATTTAAAATCAAGTTCCATGTATTTACTTAAGACTTTATTATCCATTACATCAATGCTTAGGATGATTCGTTCCCGATTAACCCTACAAAATATTTCATGAAGATCATCCATGTTTTTCAGGGTTTCTGTGGCCACTATCACCTTATCTGCAACTTGAAGAGCACCGGATACTGAATCAATATCATTGGCACCACAATCCAGCATCACCGGGATAAACTGGTTGATTTTTCCAACTAAATCCTCATTAGAATCTTTTCCTTCAATTGCATCCAGATCAGCGATGTACAATTGCTCTGCTCCAGCATCAAGAAGAGCACGGGCAATTTTCAGGGGATTGGAAGAAGGATGAAAAACCGTTTGCAGAGGTTTATAGGTTTCCCTGTTTCCAGATTTTCCTGAAACAGCAGTTCCGTTTTTTATATCTAAAACTGGTATTATCAATTGAGGTCGCCCCATTACTTATTACACTTAATGTTCTTTATTTTAATGTTCATGTTTTTAAATAGTTTATGAAAAACATAACTTAAAGTGTTTTTCACATTTTCAAGAATAAAACTAGCTCAATATAAAAATTAGTAGATGCTGTAAATAAACTATGGATGCTAGTTAAGATAAATAGCTTATGAGCGTATATCTAACTATATTTTAAATAGGGATTGAGATTAAATATGGGCTTGAGATTAAAAAATAATAAACTTCTGTGGGGAATTAAATGATGGGTAAAGACGAAGTAATAGAACTGGTTCAGGAAAAAGATGTTGAATTTATCCGTTTGTGGTTCACTGATATAAATGGTATTCTCAAAAGTTTTGCCATCACCAATGAAGAACTGGAAAACGCTTTGGATAGGGGAATGGGTTTTGATGGCTCCAGTATCACTGGTTTCCAGGATGTTGAAGAATCAGATATGATTGCCATGCCGGACCCAGAAACTTTTGCCATCTTGCCATGGCGCCCCCAGGAAAAATCAGTGGCCAGGATGATCTGTGACATCCTGAAACCTAACGGCCAACCCTACGAAGGAGACCCGCGCTACGTCTTAAAAAGAGCCTTAGAGCAAATGGAAAAAATGGGTTTTGATCATTTTTACGTTGGCCCGGAACTGGAATACTTCTACTTCAAATCCCCTGAAAAACCCGAACCACTGGACACCGGTGGTTACTTTGACCTAACACCCCTTGATCTGGCATCAGATCTCAGGAGAGATACTGTGTTAGCCTTAAAAAAGCTGGGAATACGGGTGGAATATTCCCATCACGAAGCAGCGGTTTCCCAGCATGAAATAGATATACGCTATGATGATGCTCTTCGTATGGCTGACAACATGGTCACTTACCGCCTCACCGTTAAAGAAATAGCCACTAAACACGGAGTTTACGCTACATTCATGCCCAAACCCCTCAATGATGAGTACGGTTCTGGAATGCACACCCATCAATCCCTTTTTAATGGTGATAAGAATGTTTTCTTTGACCCTGATGATCCTTATCATCTTTCAGAATATGCCCGTTCCTACCTGGGCGGTATCCTTAAATATTCCAAGGAAATAACTTCCATCCTCAATCCATGGGTCAATTCATACAAACGACTGGTACCCGGTTTTGAAGCCCCAGTCTACATTGCATGGTCTCGCAGTAATCGCTCTGCACTGGTTAGAGTTCCCCAATATCAACCAGGCAGGGAAGAAGCTACCCGTATTGAAATTCGCTGCCCTGACCCTTCAGGGAATCCATACCTCCAGCTGGCAGTTACACTCATGGCAGGACTAAGTGGAATCGAAGAAAAATGCCATCTACCAGAACCAATGGAGTTGAATTTGTACGATTTAAATGAAGAACAGAGAGTTAAGAAAGGAATAAAAACTTTGCCTTCCAGCTTGCAAGAAGCAATAGGTTATACTGAAGAATCTGAGCTAATGAAGGAAACACTTGGCCCCCACTCATTTAAAAGGTTTATAGCCTTGAAAAAGATGGAATGTGATGAATTCAACCGCCAGGTAACGGATTATGAAATTAAAAAGTACTATCCTCTGCTTTAGAATTTAAGATTTACTAAAAACAATAAAAAAAGGTGAAAATAGAGGGAAATATCCATTTGGCGGCGTAATGCCGCCATTGGTCAACCCTGCACCATAATCAATTTTCCAGTAGTTGGATCCTGGTAAACCGTTCCCTTCTTAGCATATCCCTGTCCAGATCCAGATTGAGTTTGGGGTGTATCATTGAGCTCCTGACCCTGCTGGAGTTCAACTGTTTGTTTAATTGCCTCCATTGTTTGCTGTTTCTGCTGGGGAGTTTGATCACTGAAAACAACACTCTGCATACCCAAGGACATTATGGTGAATATTAAAAAGCCAACTGCAAGAACCAGCATGCAGTCAACCATGTTCACCGCATAAGCCATTGGGTCTATTTCTTCTTCAGCAGATAGCAACCTTCGCTTGGATCTTCTCAACATTAGACATGACCTCCAGTAAAGATTCAGCTATAGAATCAAGGGTTGAAAGCTGTTCTTCATACCACCGTCTTCTGATTCTGGATATGGTAAATGCAATAGCTGCAGAAGCCATTCCCAGAATGGCAGAATCAAATGCAATTAAAAGATTTTGTGATAGGGTGTTTATATCCCCCGCCCCCAGTGCTGCTAGACCTGGCCCCATTGGTATCAGGGTTCCCATGAGCCCAATTGCAGGAGCGATTTTGGCAACGATATCTGTTTTTTCAAGACTTTTAGCCGCTCTAATTTCTTCAGCTTCAATCAATTTTCTAGCAAAGGCTTCTCTGGATTTTTCTCCCATATTCTTTTGTGAAGCGATTTTTATCAAAACTTCTTTATGACTGAGGGGAATGTTACTTTTATCCACAACCTCCTTAATCTCCTCAAATGAGTTAGAAGTTGAAATTCCATCAATTATGTTTTCAATTTCGTTTACATCGGTTCTAATTCTACTAGTATACTCTGATAATAATCCTCCTGCCTGAACTATAGAATAAATCAGGAATGCCAGGAGAACTGCTATAACTGGTAAAAGCAGACTTTGCGCTACAACGTGAAATATGCTGCTTAATGTTTCACTGCCAGGAATTGCCACCATGAATAATCACCATTTTGTATTAATCTATTTTTGCTTGACTAATTGTTCAACAACAGACTTCTGTTGCGTGTAAAGTAAAATCCTACCACCATCAATAAAACCATGACTATAACTGCACCAACTATCGCAGTTACAGAAGGAATTTGTAAAGGACTCATCTGTTTTTGTAAAACTGAAGTAATGTTAGGAATTACTATGGCTGAAATTAAAAAGTAGAATCCTGCAAACAACATGAAGTTACCCAGTAGGACAGGGTAAGGCTTGTTTAATGCACGTCCTATTAATCCAGAAATCAGGTAACATACCGTCATTACCACCATTAAAAACACCGCAGCATACTCACCCAGGGCAAAGGTGGTAGCACCAATCATGGGTGCAGCAATAATAATAGCTGCCACAGCGGCGCCAAAACAGCAAGGGCAGGGAACAATCATTGCCATGCAGGTTGCTTTGATACTATCCTTATTGTGTATTTTCCAATCTTTAAGTGTGTGAAATCCAGCATACAGAATGATTGCAGCCATTGCAATCCCTAGAACAGAACTATATGTAGTAACAAAGCCCTGAACTTGTTCCATGAATCCACTGGCAATGAAAGTGAGTAAAAGAATACCTCCGCCATAACCAAGGATTATAGCTGCAGTTACTTTCTTTGAAAGGCCGGCAAATCCCATGGCCAGACCAATTTTTACACCAAAAACCATTACCACCGAGAGTATTCCCAGTACAACTGCTAACTCCATCATATTAATCACATCCCATTAAAATAATCTTTAATTATAACCAAACTAAGTTTTAATTAAATTACTTATAATATTTTCGATCTAATTAGTATTATTACTTTTAGGCAGATTTTTGGCCTTTTTGTAATACTTTAAGTTTATTTAATACTAAATAATGGTTTTTCTCATTTTTTGTAATACATTTCACCAAACTCAAAAATGCGTTAAGAGATGATTACACCATAATTTGATCAAATTGATGATTAGAGGAGAATTAAAGATCATATAATCGTTTTTCAACATCAAATAAACTTAAATTGATTATATTGATAGTGAGAATATAAGGACTATAAAAATTAATTTTATCCGTAAAATTTTCCATCTATCTCCTATTCTATCTTAAAATTTCCATATCCTATCATTTCTTCCTCCGAGATCAAGTCTTGCCATTAACTAATCAACTACTCTTTAAAATAATTAAATTATAATTGAATATAAATGTTTTGATACATTTTTAGGTGATATTTATTGAAAAAAAAATAATATAATGAGTCCCAAAAAAGAAAAGGGGTGAAAAAGTTTTTTTTATTTTTTGAAGATCGATCCTCTGAAATAACCAACACCAATCAAACCTACCAGTAAAATCACACCCACAATAGCAACTATGGGCATGCTGGACTGGGAAGAGGAAGAATTCTTTTCTGATACTTCATAAGACTTGGAAGATCCATCAGTACCTGCAGCCGATGCGGAATCAGATGCAGATGAACTTTGATCTCCACTTTCAGTATTAGCTTCACTGCTAGACGAAGCCCCCACTGAAGAGGATGCTCCGCTGGTTGACTGTGCACTGGAGGATTGTGAAGTGGATCCCGGTGTTCCCAGATTTAAACTTTTACCCGTGGCACTGCTAAATGCTGCAGCATACTGCTGAAGCTGTTCCAGGCTCAATGATGAGCCAGTGATCATCACTCCATTTAATACCAGATTTCCACAGGTGTGGTGACAGCAGGTTACACCATTTGTATTCACACTCTGAAGGAATTCATTGATGAGAGCAGTTTTGACTTCTGCTGATGGATTCCAGTAGCCTTTTCTTATGGTTTCCACCATCCTTGCCAGCATTGACTGTCGAGCATAGGGATTGTTAGCATTAAAGAACTCTTTCAAACCAAGATGATTCTTATCCCGGAAATAGGTCTCATAAACCATGTTCCATATATCTTCAGTGACCAGGCCGGGTGTTGTTACCTGCCACATCCATAAAGTCTCAACAAAGTTATCCATGTAGCGGGTTCCATCCTGTCCATTTCCCTGCATACCACGGATCCAAGTAGGATTAAAGTATCGGGTTAATAGATCACGGTTAAAGAACTGGCTTATTGTTTCGATCTTATAGCCTCCCGATTCCCTCAAGTTGTTGATATACAAATCAGGATATTTTCCGGAAACCCGTTCTATAGCCATTCCCAGCCCTCCCAGGTATGCTGCAACCATAGGATGATCCATTACGCCGTAAAGATTGGATGTTCTACTGAATTCCACTCTTTCCACACCCATAAGAACCTTTTTAAATAAACTGGTTGATTTCACACCCCAACCATCAACTCCGTAGACATAACTCATGCGTTCCAGATAGAAATCTGCCACTTCATTGGTACTGTTCCAGGTTTCACTGGCAGGAATTGCTTCCTGAATTCCAGGGGTGTAAGCACCTGGGGGTTCTGAGAATACTCTGGACATGGAAAGGCTTCGGGCTTCAGTTTCACTGTAACCTTCTGCGAGAAGTGACTGGTAGATTGCTTCTGAGTGTATTTTTACATAGTTTGGATAATTTGTTGTATCATTTGCCTGGGCAGCTAATCTTACTGCTTTATCCAGTAGTTTTATGAGGACTGAATAATCATCACGATACATTCCAGACACTGTAATTACCACATCTATTCTTGGTCTTCCTAGTTCTGCTGAATCAATGAGTTCAACATCCTTCACACGACCTTTTGAATCAGGTACTGGTCTTACTCCTAAAAGATAGAATATTTCAGACTCCATTATTCCCTGATGGCGGGATGTTTCAATGGACCATAGTACAAATGCAACCTTTTCAGGGTAAGTTCCATTCTTCTGAAGCTGTTGATTGATTAGCTCTTTTGCTAGATTTTGACCGGCAATCCAGGATTGATTAGTTGGAACAATCCTTGAATCAAAGGTGTATAGGTTTCTTCCAGTTGGTAAAGCATCAGGGTTTCTTATAGGGTCACCGTTTTGGCCAGGTAAAATGTATTTACCTTCCAGGGCATCCAGTATTCGGGGTATCTCATACTTGCAATTGGCAATTCTACTGGCATAATTCAAGGCCAGGTTGAGGTACTTGGTAACATCATTGGATACTGTTCCTAGGACTTTGTTCTCGGCAGCTTCTGGAGTCAGTTGGTTTATTAAGACTTCACTGAGCAGTGTTTTGGTAACTCCAGCCGATGGATTTACAGTTGAAACCGAATTTTTATATTCATCTCCCAGCATAGCCTCAATCATAGCCACCATAGCCGTTCCATTTAAAGGATCAGTGGCATTGGGTGTTTCACCAAGTATGTGAGAACCATAAGGCATGTAGGTTGTTTTCAAATCTTGCAGATAAGTTTTGAGTAACCCTAAAAATGCATCAAATAAGGTGGGATCATTACTCAAATTGTCCAGGTTTACATTTAAAGCCTGATTAATGCCTAAACTTTTTGTTTTGTTTACAATATCCCCTTTATATCCATTTTTGAGAGTGTCAATTACTGCTGAGTTGTAAAGGTTTATATCCTGATCTAGATCTGCTAAATCTCCGTACAATCCTGATGGTATAAGTATGGGAGTCATGAAGTCAACAATGAGCATATTGGCCCTTCGTCTATCGAATATTCCCTGTGCATCCATGGGTAGTACGTGGATTATGGGCATGTCCTGTAGGAGGATAGCACCCCAATCTTTGGCAGATAATCCGACCTGTTTACCAGGCATCAGTTCTACTATACTGAAGATAGAAAATATGGCATCTGCATGGTAGACTTTGTTCATCCAGAAGTAGAATGCCAGACAATCATGGGTTGGTGGTAACGTTCCGGTATTATATAACGTGGAGTTATCCTGTAACCATCCCCATACAGGTTCTGGTACCAGTAAAATATTCCCATACTGGAGTTTAGGAATTACAATATATTTCCCGGTGGCATTCACATAAACCATAATTTTACCCGGTCCTAATCCCCAGTGTTCAATCATTTCTGCCTGTTTATCAGAAGAAAGTTCACTGAACCACTGCATGTAAATGGCTTCTGGGATGAGTATCACACTACCGTTTTGGACTCTTTGTTCCAGTACACCCGGAGCCCAGGTTCCAACATTACTGCCTATCTGTGTCATTAAAGTGGCAAGTTCGCTGGCGGTTGGTAATGGTCCTTCACCAACATTGTATCCCCTTTCTTTAAGTGCTACCAGAAGTTTAGCCAGACTGGCTGGTGTGTCCAGATAGTAATCTATATCTGCACCAACATTGGCCTTTCCTCCGCCTTCACTGTAATAGGTGATAACAATTTTCTTCTGCCAGTTATCTTTCCGGCGTAGATCCATCCATGAGATAGTTCTTTGGGTTAACCATGCTATCTGGTAATCTATTGGAAAGTTGTACTCTTTCCCAGTTGCAGGATTTCTTTCCTTGGCACTGATAACAATGGGTTCAATTATTCCATCTTCTTCAGCATAGGCGATCTGGTAAAGTTCTGATGAGGGAACCCCTATGGAACTTTCTTCCCATGCGGAAACATTGGAATTAAATAATCTTACCCCATCTATAACTGTCACATTCAGTTTTTTCAGGTCTTCTATGCCCAGGGTCTTGTTTTGAGAGTTCAGGTTAGCCCCCATGGATATCACAATCATGGCATCCACAAATGAAACCCCGTCTTTGATGAAGTAGTTGATGGAATTTCGATTGGCAGATGAGTAAGTTCCCACAATAACGTTCACATGGTTTGCTTCGAATGACCGAACCAGTGCGTCAATCAGTGGACAATCCCTGGCCATGTCAGTATATTTTGATGTTATAATTCCCACAGTTGGGTTGGATGAATTATAAACATAGTGACTTGTTGAACTTGAACTGTACCATTCAAGATAATCTGTTAAGTTATTGAAAATCTTAATGGTGTTGTTAATCACCGGAGCATCTGGATGGTATATTCCCTCTAATACCCCAGTTTCCGGAGCTTTCACAGTTGCTGTGATGTTACAGAATTTAACTCCTAAAAACAGAAGCATCTGTTGTAAGTTTGCTGTTGATGGATACTGGAAATATTTGGTTATATCCGAATACTTAGCATCTTGAGTGTTCACATTGTGTAAGTTATAGGCTATAGTTGAGTCCCCAATGGCAATGACGTAAGCTCCTCTGCTCTTGGCTTCCAGAACTGTGGGTGTTACAGCATCCATAACTGATGCTATAAGGTTTTCTAAAACAATTACATTACAATCACTAAAATTGTAACTGGTAGAATTTAAATTATCCTGGGTTCGACCAGAATAGGCTGTTACGTTGAGTTTGCTAGAAATATTTGTATCAGTGGACACATTGTTTATGGTAACTACATTATTGGGATAACTGCTTACAATGGCAATTTTGGGTAAGTCCGTTGAGTTATTACCACCCCCTGTCTGTGAATCTTCTGCTGATACTGCTCCACACAGAAGCAGTGCGAAAACAATTGTCATTACTAGTAAAATCCCTTGTTTTCTTATATTTTCACCTCCTTTTTGTTTTTATAGGCAAAATTGATCTAATCAATTATGCTTGAGAATATTTAAAATTTAATTTAATATAAATATTTCTTATAAAAAATAGCAAAACAGCATAAAATGTTAAATAAAAGGCATAACTGGTGAATAAAAAAAGGATTATAGTCCAAAAAAGAAATGAGGGAGGAATGTTCTTATTTTTTGAAGAATTGCATTATATCACCCCCAAAGTATCCGAAACCAACCAGCCCCACCAGAAGAATTACTCCCACTATAGCCACTATTGGCGTGCTGGACTGAGGAGCAGATGAAGAACTCTTCTCGGACACCTCATAAGACTTGGAAGATCCATCTGCACCTGTAGAATCAGATGAACTCTCTGATCCAGTGTCAGATGATGTGCTAGGTTGATCACCAGCTGTAGACTGACCAGAAGAAGCCCCACTAGAAGTGCTACTGGAAGATGCAGAACCACTTTGACTGGAAGATGCTGAATCAGTTGACTGGGAAGATTTTGAGCCTACAGTTAAGGTCATACCAGTAGCGGCTTTTAATATATCGGCATATTGCTGAAGTTGATCTGTACTTAAAGATGAACCCTGAATCAATTTATTGTTAAAGTCTATGTTGGCACAGGTGTGATGGCAGCAGACAACTCCATAGTTAATAACAGCAGGTATATATGCGTTCATAAGATTTTTAATGGTATTAGGGTCTGCATTCCACATGCCATCAATGTATGCAGTAATAAGCCATCCAGCCATACTCTGGAAAGCAAAAGCCTTATAATCTGCATTTACATTAAATGCCGAACTTAATAAAGAATTAGCTAAGAGATTCATAGTGGCATCACTGATTAAATTATTACCATTGGTGTCTTTGGCAATTGCATTAAATGCAAATAAATTTTCTATTTTAGATGCGTATTCCAGCCATCCACTTGGACCTTCATTCAGGAGAGCGTTGTAATATTTAGGGTTCAACAACATGGAATTAGTTTCAAAATTTAACTCTTCAGATAAGCTTCTGATGGTGATTTGGTTCATGTTACGGATATCCGGGATCATCACGTCAGGGTTAGCTCCCAAAGACTGAGAGAGGAAAACTGCAGAACCCAACCAATCATAATAATCACTGGAGTCCAGTAATCTCCACGTACTGTCAATATTTTGAGTTATTATATCGGTATTTTTCAGCAAATATTTGAATGTGGTTAGATCCTGAGTTACAGATACCTTATTACCATTGGCTGTCCAGGCATAAGAAATTCTGGAAAATACTATATTTGCTGCTTTTTCAGATAAATCACTGAGGGAATCCCATTTGGATGTATTTGGAAGGAAATCTGACATTCCAGTTCCTTCAAGAACATTGCCGGGTAAACCAAATACACGATTTAAAGATGGAACTTCAGCATAATGCTTCTTAACAAAGTTAACATCAGCACTTTCATTGGTGGCATTAACCAGATAAACCGCATCATTCATAAGTTTTATCCAGTCCACATTGCTGGTAACTGCTAATGCCAGAACATCTATACGTGGCCTGTTGATAACAGTACCATTGTCCAGTGTTATGGTTAAATCAGATAAATTAATTAATTGAACTCCAGTTACAGTACCATCAGCCTCCCAGTTAGGTTTAACTCCTAAGAAATATAAGAACTGAGCCATACCAATACCCTCAGTACGGAGTAATTCAGTACCCCACATAATAAGAGTAACTGTGTCCGGGAAGGTGCCATGTTCCTGGTAGTATTGAACCAGTTGTTTATTGACTATCTTTTTAGCAGATTCCCAGGCAGCTTCACTCGGCATTTTAGTTGAATCAGTAGAAAACATACTTGTACCTGTGGGTAAACAGTCAGTCCATGATGGATCGCCTGCCAGACCGGGTACAATATAACCACCACTTAAAGCTGTCATAATCGCCTCTAGCTCGGTGTTTGTGGATAATTGTGAAATTGTTTTCACACAGAAATTGAGATTAGCATAGAGGCTAGTCTCATTGTTAATTCCTATTTCCTTAGCCAGATCATCCAATGATGTTCCATTAACCAATTTTGTGATATAATAGGTCAGGTTACCTTTAATAGATGATACATTCTCCCTGTAATTGATGTCAGTAAGCATGCTAAAGTAGTCAATACTTAAAGACGGGTAAAGTAACAGTTTAATATTGTTCAATATCTGAGTTCGAGATGAAGCTATGGTAATTGTTTCCTGAATTAAATCATCACCCTGGAGGGCTTGACCTAAAGTGTGTAAACCTAAAGTGATAATATCATCTTGAAGTTGTTCTAAATACCCATCAAGACTATTTACCCATTCATTAAAAGTTTGATTTTCCGCAGGAGCATTCAATCCTAAACTGTTGACAGCCACGTCTTTAATTTTGGCTTCATACTGTTCAGCTAAATCCGTTGCATTTACTTTAAGTGCATTCATGTAAGCAGTGATATAATTCTGCATTTTCACATAATCACCGTACAATTCTGAAGCCACAGTAGCTGGAGTCATGTGACTTATTACCAGAGCAAATGCCCTATCTTTAGCCACCATACCTTCCCCAGGATCTGAAGTTATGAAAGGATATATGCTGGGTATTGTGGACAACTGGAAAGTCCAATCATCAGCTTGCAGTCCAATTTGCCTGCCCGGTAACCATTCTAAGGTTCCATGAGTCCCGAAATTTATCACAGCATCTGCTTGGAACACCTCATCCAACCATTTGTAAAATGAAACATACTCCTGATGAGGTGGGAGAGTTGCACTGTGATAATCTTCGGCTGAAACCAATTCTTCCCATCCTCTGCTAGGCTGGACAGTAATGAATACATTTCCACATACAATTCCAGGAATTACAATATATTGATTGTTATAGACCATTACATTTCCAAGTCCACTTCCCCATTGGGCCACCAGTTCATCCTGGAGTGTTTTTGGTAATTCATTGAACCACTTGGTATACTGGGCAAGATCTACAAGCTGGTTATTTGCAGTAAGGTTAGCATAGTTATCCTGAAAATATGTATTGAGCAGTCCCTGTGCCCAGCTACCTTTATTACCAAATTCTGCTATAATGGTGTAGAGTCCCTCCGCTGATGGTATTTCACTCTTGGTCATTCCAATGTTGTAACCTGCATCATACATCTCGACAAGAAGGTCATGGAGACTCTGGAAAACATTCAGGTAAGATGCAGCTATATTTGCTTTTCCAGGCGGATAATCATAGAGTACTATTGCAACTTTTTTATCCTGATTTGCCTTTTCTTTAAGAGTAGCCCAACCTATTGTCAACTGGACAACCTTATCTATACCAGTTTGAATAGGTATTTCAATACTATTCGAATCTGTATAAGATACTACTACTGCTCCAAAAACACCTTCAAATTCAGGAATAGTTACTGCATAGGTCCATTCAGCTTGAGGCCCAAAGTCACTGGTATAACTGTATTGGCTGATGGAATTTACTGCCTTAATAATTTCAATATTCATTGCATCGAAATCATCAATTGCTGTACCATTGGTCATGTTAGCATAATCCATTGACCAGTCATATAAAGAGTTAACAGCAATCACACCCCTTGATAAGGGACCAGTGCCATTAACACCCACAGTTAACTCTCGCAACAATTCACTTATTGGTGGATTGGTAGAGTACTGGAACAGGTTAAATACAGGTACTCCTTTTGCTTCATATGCTCGGATCATGGCATCAACCAGTGCCCCACCAGGATAATAACTGACTATAACCACAAAAGAACCGGTTAAATTCTGTTTGGTGGAATTGTACCAGCTTTCAAATGCATTGAACAAATCATTGGTATCACTGTATTTACCGTATTTACTAGACCATTCAACAAATTCATTGGTCATCCAGTTCAAACTTCCCACTCCATCACTGTTATAACCAGGATCTGCTTTTATCCACTCATTTATCAGTACAGGATCAGGGAACGATGCAAACATATGGTTATCCTCTGAATAATCCGGATGGTAAATTCCCCAGTTAGCAGTGGATAGAACTGGAGTTCTTCCTGATACTTCAGTGGGATTTATAGCAGATTCTCCTAATAAATAGAAAATATAATCCAGCATATTCCGCATGTTCTTACTGACAACATCGGAATCACTTATATACTGAGCCTGCCAGTAAGAACCTATGTAAGTATTTTCGAGGGTGTTGGGAGTGTTGTTCTCCTCAGTGCTACCCAGAAAATTCCAGTCCCCCACAACACCTGAAAGGAAATTAGGACTGTAAATTCCAAAAATATAGGCAATCATACGATTACTGTTGGCTGTACTGTTTGCAACCTCTGCAGGAGTAACCGTAGGACTTTGAAGACTGTACATATCTACTAATATGAAATTAGCATATTCTAACATCCAGTGCCTGTTTTCATTATCATTTGAACTGTCCTGATAACTATTGATAGTATAAACCCTGCAGCTCATGTTTTTAAGGGCCTGCATCTTATTGTACTGGCCAATGCCATTAGCACCATACTGAGCAATAATAGCTATATCCGGGATGAAAGTATGGTCCAGGGTTATGGATCCGTTACTGAGAGTTACATTTTGCAGGAAAGTTTTGTAAGTTCTGTAGATGAGTTCCACTGTGTAATTTCCTTTCAGTAAATTGTAGAATGCATATGCACCGGAACTATCTGTAGTTGTGGTGCTAATAAGTTGATTATAATTACTCTGACTTCTCAAATTGACTGTCACACCAGAAACTGGCACCGCATCGGCAAGTTCGCCCACATAATCTCCAGTTGAATTATCATAGGCATCACGGACAGTACCACTGATACTTGATGATAAATCACCATAATTACCAGTTAAAACATCTCCAGGACCGGGAGACACTGCACTGTTACCCTGCAGGTTACCAGCATTAGAGTAAAGGTAATTGTAGGTGATGGTATTATTTGATGATCCGGTAGTGTTTACTGCGTATACACCAGTTGTGTTGATCCGATTGAAGGAAATATTGTTATTGGGGAAATCTCCTGAAGATCCACCTATCATGTATATACCTGCATTTCCCACTGGAATCACATCACCATGATAGGTTCCAGAACCATTGCTTCCATTACCCAATGTGGTTATGTTATTTTTTATGATGGTATTTTTATTGGAATTAGAACCTGCAACTCCATAACTGTAATTACCAACTGCTAATATTTCATTTTCTTCTATTGTATTGTTATTTGATTTGAATAACTCAAATGCGTAGTTAACATCAGATGATGTATGGACAATGTTTTTGGAAATTATGCTGGCAGTGGATGATTCTAGAGTCACCCCATAACTGTAGTTCTGGGCGGATACATCTATGACATTGTTATTGAAAGTGGTGTTTAAGCTACCGAGTCCAGCTATAAACCCAGTGGCGAAATAAGTTCCATTCACCTTAACATTGTTACCCGAAAAAACATTATTTTCAGCAGAAGTGGAATCCGTGCCCCAAACAGCACCTAAAACTCCTAGACCATAACTGAAAGGGTTATTTCCAATTACAGTTATGTTGTTATTTGAAACATTGTTGTTGTGGCAGTCATAGTAAAGGTCAATTCCTACCATACTGTTCATGCAGGTGTTGTTGGGCATGGTTGGTGTGGTAAATCCAGATGTGAGGGTAACTATGTTAGCAGTGAGGTTGTTAAGGGATGAGTACAGTAGAAGAATCCCATATGTTGGGAATATTTCATTTACCACACCGATATCAGGAGATAGAGTTATAGAAGATAAAAATGGTAATTGAATACTGGTACCCTTGGTGTTGACAGTATTTGAGTAGATCTGGTTGTTGTTTGACTCGTACAGTAATATGCCAATAGTTATGAAATCACCGGTATTTGTGATTTTATTGGCCCTGATTTTGTTGTTTTGTGAATCATACAAGTATATGCCGTAACTTTCCTGACTATCGTTTACAATTATAGTGTTGTTTTCAATGGTGTTGTTTTCGGATCCAAAGAGGATTATTCCCTTTTGATTATCATTAATTATAGTTATATTGTAAATGGATGTCCCTGAACCGGTTCCTGTTATTTTAATGGTTCCATTGTGTAATATGGCACCATAACCTACCACTGTCACCGGGAGATTGATGGTAAAGTTTCGGTTGTAGAAATCTCCCCACAACTGTAAAGTGCTACCTTTAGTTACCACATGAGTTTTTAATAATCCATTACTGTCAAAGTAGTTATTGTAATTGGCATCAGTCACATTAAACACAGTTATTGGTGTTTTGCCATAATTATCCAGAACAATGTCACTGGTGGCTGAAATCACCGCATTATTACCCTGTTTATTCCCATTATCTGATACCAGGTAATTATGGCTGACATTACTGGTATCACCTTCCCTGGTATCAACTGCATAACCACTGCTTGTGGTTATATGATTATCTGCGATAATGGTGTTAGACGGATGTTTTGATGTGGATGAAGATTTATATTTAAGTAGCACTCCTGTGCTGTTGGTGTTTATGGTATTGGCTGTGATGTTATTTCCTGTAACCTTACCATAGACATAAATCGCCTCATTGATACTGGTGTTAATGTTATTTCCAGTGATAAGACAGTTAGAGTCAAGCAACTCAATCCCGTAACCTTTAACCAGAGTGATGACATTATCACTCACCACTGCCCCCGAACCATCAACTGTGATCCCGCTATGAGTAGAATCATAACCCGTTATTTTATTTCCGGAAACAGTGCAATTAGACATGATATAAATACCATTGTAAGTAGCAGCAATGGTATTTCCCATTATGGTGTTACCGCCAGTATCCTGCTGTGAAGAAATACCGCGATAAGCACCGGAAATTGTGTTGTTAATTACGCTATTATATGCACCCATAACCTGAATAGCATAAGAAGTTTCACTGCCGACACCTATACATGTGTTGTTAATTATTTTGTTGTAATAACTCAATCCACTGGATTCAAAAAGACTTGCATCCACATTACAAATGTAAATACAATTAGCACCATCGCTCTCCACATAATTACCCATGAGAGTGTTATTATTGGACTCACCCAGTACAATAGCTGTATGAGTTTGCTTTCCATCTGTGCGAAGCGAAGTAGTGACACTATTTCCAATTATGTAATTATCTGGTGAACGAACGAGAGCAATTCCAAACCCATAAAGACCATTACAATGAATAGTATTTCCCTGAATGGTGTTATTCTCAGTTTCATAAAGGAAAATACCAATACCATCCTCATTACTGTTATTAATCACCAGATTAGTAACATTACTCCCTGAACCACCACTCACAATCTTAATAGTACCATTAATCAAAACAGCAGTCAAATCACTGCTGGTAATAGTCAGAGGAATGTTAATGATCATATTCTTGTTGGTGAATATTCCGGATAAATCAAAGGTATCCCCAGAAACCACTGCGGAGTTAATGATGTGTCCTGAAGTATCAAAATAAGTTGAATAATTATCATTGGTTATTTTATAGGTTTTAGACGTGACAACTGGGGTTTTACCATAATTATTCGAAACAACATCCCCCTCGGTGTAACTAACTGCATTGTTACCTTCCGAAGTGCCGTTATTTGATACCAGATAATTGTTGGTGATACTGGAATTAGCAGCTTCGGAGGAATTAACTGCATATGAACTGGTAGTGGTTATATGATTATCAGTTATGCTGGTGTTTTGGGGTTTTTTATTGGAAGACTGTTTTTTAAGAATAACACCAGTACTACTGGAGCTTATGTTGTTACCAGAAATAGTGTTTCCAGTTACTTGACCCTGAACATAAATCGCCTCATTAGTGCATGTGGTTATGTTATTCCCACTGATAAGACAGTTAGAACCTGTTAATCGAATACCGTAACCTCTAGACAGGTTAATTATATTACCAGTTATCAAAGCATCAGAACCAGTAGCACTGATACCACTAGGGATACCAGTAGGATCATCGCCTGAGACATAGATATTATTCCCAGAAACAGTGCAATTAGATGAGAAAGAAATACCCATGTTAATCGCAGCGATATTATTGGCAATTATAACATTACCCCCATTATCATTCTGGGAAGAAATGCCATAATAAGCTCCAGTCACTGTATTACCAATTACACTATTGTAAGCACCCATCAACTGAATAGCATAACACCATTTAGTATTCGCACCAACACAAGTGTTGTTGATTATTTTATTATAATAACTAAATCCACCAGATTTGAAATTACGCGAGTCTGAATCATAACCTGAAAGGTAAATACAATCCGCACCATCACTTACCACATAATTATTCATGATAGTATTGTTATTGGACACACCCAACACAATAGCAGTATGTGTTCTAGGTGTATCGGGACGAACCGAAGTTTTAACTGTATTCCCAATAATATAATTATTTGGTGAACGCTCTAAAGCAATTCCAAACCCATCAATTCCATTACAATGAATATTATTCCCTTGAATAGTGTTATTCTCAGTTTCATAAAGGAAAATACCAATACCCTCATTATTACTGTTATTTATCACCAGATTAGTAACATTAGTCCCTGAACCACCACTCACAATCTTAATAGTACCATTAATCAAAACAGCAGTCAAATCACTGCTGGTAATAGTCAGAGGAATATTAATGATCATATTCTTGTTGGTAAATACTCCTGATAAATCAAAGGTATCCCCAGAAACCACTGCGGAGTTAATGATATGTCCTGAAGTATCAAAATAAGTTGAATAATTATCATTGGTTATTTTATACGTTTTTGTCTTGCTAAGGGGACTATTTCCATAGTTATCGGAAATTGTATCCGTTTCATTGAAACTGACAGCCGCATTACCTTCCAAAATACCATTATTTGATACCAGATAATTGTTGGTGATTGTGGAATTGTTAGCCCCTGTAGAAATTACTGCATATGAACTGGTGGTGTTAATGTGATTACCAGTTACCACAGTGTTTTTGGGAATTTTATCAGAATCACCCAATAAAATACCAGTACTACCAGAATTTATAGTATTAGTGGTGATATTATTATTATTCCTTTTTCCGTTCACATAAATAGCCTCGTTGCTACTGGTGGTAATATTATTTCCAGTGATAAGACAGTTAGAGTCAATTAACTCAATCCCATAACCTTTAGCCAGATTGATAACATTACCACTCACCACCGCACCAGAACCATCAACAGTGACCCCGCTGTGAGTAGAATCATAACCTGAAATTCTATTCCCGGAAACAGTGCAATTAGACATGACATAAATACCACAATAAGTCGCAGCAATGGTATTTCCAATTATGGTGTTACCACCAGTATCCTGCTCTGAAGAAACACCGCGATAGGCACCAGTGATGGTATTATTACTAACAGTGTTATAGCCACCCATCACCTGAATGGCATAACAATATGAATTATCAACCCCAAAAAGAGTGTTTCCTGTAATATTGTTGTGAGTGCATGGGTTTTCATTGGCATAATCAGCAAAAGGATACATACACAAATATATGCAATTGGAACAATAGGAAACGATATAATTATTGACAATATCGTTGTAGTGGGAATCTCCCAGAACTAGGGGTGAATGTGTCCAACCATTTTCAGTTTCATATTCAGAAAGGTTATTCCCAATAATCTTATTGTGATTGGATCCCACCAGGGCAATACAGTAACCTCTAGTACCATCTGAGTGAATTGTATTTCCCTGTATGGTATTGTTTTCTGTGTTTAAAAGATAAATTCCTTTACAATTATCAAGAGAATTGTTAATTTTTAAATTGGTGATATTTGTCCCGGAACCGCCAGCTAATATGGTTATAGTTCCGTTGAGAAAAAGAGCAGTTTTATCCGTGCTGGTAATGTTCAGGGGACGATCAATGTACATATTCTTGTTGGATATGGTTCCTGAACAGTCCAGTACATCCCCACCAACGACATTTGTATCATTGATGTGACCCGATGAATCAAAATAATTGCTGTAAGACTCATTAGTAACATTGTAAATATTAATTGCACTAACTGAACTGATTGTGGTAAATAGACATAAGAAAAAAAACATGATGATGGCATATTTTAGTTTTTGCATAATAATTTCACCCAATAATCAATTATAATTTAATTTAATTAAACCAAACTTTAATATTAAAATAAGTATCAAAGTGTATATATAATTTTCTTAGTTTTTGAATACAGTAAAAAAAAACCATTAGAAATCGAATTATTCATAAAATATAGCCAATAAAACACATAATTTCAAAAAAAATAAATTTGATGAAAATAACCCTCCAGTTTAAATCAGTGGCTACTAGGATGATTAACCATGATTACTTCCCCAATTTATTTTTAAAGTACCAGTAGAATTCCAACAACTGCACCGCCATAAACAAGACCAGTTCTTATGGCAGTTAATCCAATAAAACCAGTTGCACTCCAGGTAACATTAAATTCACTGGCAGCCTGGTCTGCCACCGTGTCATGACATTTGATCATAATGAGTGATGTGAGGAAGGTCCGTAGGCTGCTTTCATTGCCCCTGGTGTTTTGTCTGATTATTTTAATTATATTCAATAACCGTAACTGCGCCATATTATCGGTTATAGTGTGGTTTTGGGAAGCTTCTGACTCCTTCCTATCCTACATCTTTATAAACACCAGAAGTAGGATTAGGGTTATTGTTTCTGTCGGTGTTGTAGTATCCTCTATTGACGTAGATCATGTGTTTTCTCTGAGAATGGGGTTTGATAGGGAGATTAATGTTTTATGCAACTTCATCCTCTGGTATAACCTTCAAATCATTTGCAGGTTTAGATAATCCAAATTTGGTGATGTGATAGGTGTAATCCTCTGCATGTGAAGGGTCAACATCTGTCCAATTACCATCACAACGCACCTGCACCCAATAATGCCTTTTACTCGCACTGTGCACACATTGAACATCTTCTTTCGGTATACCCACAGCTAGACAAAGATTATAAACAATTCTAGCAGTCTCTGCACAGTTGGCTTCATGATATTTAGCCACTTCATCAATAGTACAAGCGGTATTATAATGAGCATGCCACTTTCTCACAATTTCAATATACGTATAATTAAAAACAGCTTCTCCTCTTTCCCGATTATCATTCAGAGGATAATCTCTCTTAATATCATCTGCCCAGATTTTATAATAATTTGATTGTGAATAAGTGCCTTTTTGATAACTGTTATCCTTTCCAAATACATGCCAATTAAACTTAACCGAAAAAAAATTATGGGCAGCTAAAGGTGTAACCCCCTTAACAAAAGTTTTAAACTTTAGCATTAACATATATGCCGTCATTTCTTCAGAAGATTTATTAAAAGAAACATTATTAACATCAGATCCTGCTGGCTCCATACCTGGTGGTAAATCTAAATCAAAGAAGATAAAAACAGAAAATAAACAAATAACTAAAGCTAAGCTACCAAAAATTAAATTCTTCCTGCCCAATGAAACCCACCTTCCCAATCTTATTATACTATTTCAGCCCATCTGTATCAAATTATATATTCTTCCAGAAATTAATCTAAATCTAAAGTGACAACATAAATTCCTTTCCAAAAAGTTTATAATATTAATCTGGATATAAATCCCTTAAAGCGTCCCTAAATGGGCTTGGTTTGTAAGAAAGCATATTTTTCTTATTAATTACTTCATCTACTTCATTTAATGTTAGCCAATCATCTGTCCCTGCTGCCCTATTAAACCATTCCAATGTGTTCTTGCTTTTCCCTGTTGCAACATCAACATAAATGTACTTAAATGTCTTCTCCTTACCATTTTCAAACTCAGTAACAACCGGTACTTTCCAGATTTCTTTACCATCCATAGTTATTTTCTGAGGTTCACGGCATCAATTACTCATTGATTGTATTTGAGCAATGTAACTTGCTTTCAATTCATCCAATGACTTCCATTCCCCATCATATTCTTTGCTCATTAAAGTTTCTGCATCAATGGTAACAACCAAATTAGGTTCTTTAGGACCGGCATCAAAGTATACTTTCCAGTATTTCTCATCAGAAGTCAAATAAACATCTTTCACAGTAAATAAATCAAAACATACTCCTAAATTTAGTCTTGCTACAGATACTGCCGTTGCTTCAGGAGTTGAATTATCAAAAGAAGTCCTACTAAACGAAGAACTATCAAAATGCGTTCTTCCAGTAATTTCAGAGATTAAATCCAAACCAAATGAGATGATCATAAAAGCAGGAAATAAACAGATAATAGTACCACCTATTAAAACACCAGCAACCAGTAACTTTTTCCTATCCATAACCAATACCACTATATATGTTTAAAATAAGAAGGTCTGGTAAGCATCATCCCCCACAGAAACTACTACAGGGTGTGTTCTACTCCATGTAACATTATATTGACTTGCAGCACTATCTGCCACCTGATCATGACAATATTCCACAAGTAAAGCTGTTAAGAAAGTACCGTAAGCTGCTTTCATAGATCCTACAGGATATGTGGAATTCTGGTTCAACCAGTACGCGAGAATATCATCATTAACTTTGGTGGTGGCAATGGCAAATACTCTTAACACCCTCATAACCTACGGAAACACCATCCATGTACATAATAGGACTAGTTCTAAGGACAGTGCCTCCAGTGAAGTTAAGATCGATTGTGCTGTTGGTCAGAGGATCAGTCATCACATGGCGGGAGTAACAACCTTAAATAAACTAAATTCAGTGATCTTCTATCCTCTGTTTATATCTATGTTTGATTTCCACCTCAACAACATATAATTCAAGAATACATATTCCACTTTCCAAATGTGAAATTTATTTCTTATTTTATATGATCTTTTGTTTGTATAACTTCTGTGAATAATAATAAATATAGAAAGATGTGATAACTATCCAAATCACTACGAAGGCACCAAATAAAAAAATATAAGATGGATTTTGTGGAAGTCTGAACAAGTAAGTGTAAACTAATAGTAATCCTAGAAATACTAAAATAGGTACTGAAACAAGATGATATAATTTAGGGTTATAGTTTTTGATTTTAATTGTTAATAATAGAGCCACCCCTAGTGCACCTAAACAAACAAAGAGAATTATAGTGTTTCCTGAAAACAAGAAAATAATTAAAAGTATAATAAATAAAATTAATTGTTGATATACTATATGAACTTCATTAATCATTTAAGCCCTCTTTTTTATTTTTAATTAAATATCTGATTTCATGTTTTGATTATTTTGATTATCTTAAAATTATTCATTTTATGTTGAATTGTTAATTTCATTATATGAACCATGACGGCCAATTTTGAATCTGTTCTCCATAATCTTCATCAGTCATTACTGGCATGAAAGCAGCACTCCATACCTCTTCAGCACCCAATAACATCTCAGAAATGCCTATTCCAGCAACTATCAAACCGGCAGGTGCGGCTTCGGGCGCGCCACAAATCGCCACAACTCCCGCAGTTGCTATTTGCATGCCTAAATACCAATTTAAGATGCCTAAAGTAAATTTAATTGGTCTTCCAATATTGACGTGTTGTTTTCCTTGGACTTGACTTTCACCTAGTTGGTGAGATTGATTTGTTAACTGGTCATGGAAGCAATAAGCACCACAGTAATTATAAACCGTATTAACATCCCTTACAATACCGGTTTCAGGATCAATCACCAAGAAATTGTCATTACTACCATTGGTTTTAATTATAAGATACCCATTTTGAATAAAACCTTCCAAACTCTCATTATTAAAATAATAATCATATACTAAATCAATTAACACAGAATTAACGGACGAATTAGTAGTACTGAACTGACTTTCCCCTATATTGTTCATGACAGCATATTCGATGGGTGAGATTGCAGAAGAAGTGATATAATTGAATAACTTCATGTTCTTCAATGATCCTTTAACAGTCATTCCCATACTATGATCACATTCAAGTGTTAAATAAGTCTGGTAAGCATCATCCCCCACAGAAACTACAATTGGACTGGTACGGCTCCATGTAACATTATATTGACTTGCAGCACTATCTGCCACCTGATCATGAATATACTCCATTATCAAAGCTGTCAAGAATGTACCATAAGCCGCCTTCATAGCCCCCACTGGATATGTGGAATTCTGGTTCAACCAGTAAGCAAGAATATCATCATTAACTTTAGTGGTGGCAATGGCAAAACTCTTAACACCCTCATAACCCGCAGAAACACCATTCAAATATATGATAGGACTGGTTCTGAGGACAGTGCCTCCAGTGAAGTTCAAGTTTATTGTACTGTTGGTCACCGGATCAGTGACCGTCATAGCTGGTGCATCTGCTCCAGGATAAGTTAATCTAACTGTCAAGTTATCCATGAACTCCAGTCGGTGGTTCTGGATAAACTGTAATTCAGTACCGGTTAGACTATACCATGATATTAGGTCATTCCAAAAGCTTACTGGTACCGCAGTGGGATCTATTCCGGCCTGTAATATGTAGTTATTTGCACATATAATTGCATTGAAAACATTATCACGATAACCACGGTTCTTCCAGGTATTATAACCCGGATTAACATACCCAATACTCTTTACCACAGCCCCATTTACTATTACCTGCAGTTCACCATAGAACAGATATTGGGTGTTTTTCCAGAGCACACTAACCCAGATCACAGAACTATTCAAAGGCACAGTATAAGTAAAGCTAATGGGCTGAAGAGTGGTACTGTTCAGTGCAGAACTCGTAATGTTCAATACTGCTGATCCAGGAGCTATAACAATCTGTTGGGACACAGTTTGATTATCCAGTGAGACGGAAATGGTGACACTTTGAGCGGTGGTAGTTCCTAGGTTCAAAATAGTCGTAACCTGTCCTTTAACTGTCCGGGCCGGGCTGATAATACTTCCAGGGCCACTGATTTTAGTGAATGTGATGGGTATCCCATCAATAACATGCCCCTGTGATGAAGTATCCGTTCCCAAGTTATTATGGGTTAAATCTGCAGTTATACTCGCATTTCCACCAGAATTAACTGTTGAAGTAGGATCTATATTTAGCATGAGCCATGTAGTGGTGTTTACTGTTCCATTCATATTGCAAATGTTAATATTTGAATTTAGTGGATTGGTATTTGAACCCCACCAGTTATTGGTGGCATTGATATTCCCATACACGTTATAAAGTCCATATAAAATGTTTAAAGTGATGCTGTTAAAATTAATGTTAGCTACTGTGTTATTGACATAAATTCCCACAATACATTCAGTTAATAAGTTACTATAAACTGTGCAATTTCTACTATCTACAATATATAAGCCATACCTATTTCCTGGAATAAGATTATTCTGAATTAGAGTATTGTTTGAGTTCGAAAGGTAAATTCCAAAAGAGAAATTGCCAGGACTATTATTTTCCATTATCAAATTAGTATAAATAACAGTATTGTCTGAATCAAGAAGTTCCACACCACCATTTGAATTATATGTGATTGTGTTATCATAAATCACATAATTATAACTGTTTGAAGTACCTAATCCAACCTGATTACTGGTTATATTATTGCACATGATAATATTATTCTCAGTTTTAATGTCACCGGTCCCCAATCCAATACAATTGTTGGTTATGGTGTTGTTATTGATTGTGCAGTTTGAACATCCATCCAGAAGTAATCCAAAACTATTCACAGCTCCGGAAATAACAAACCCCTGAATCCACGAACCACTACCACCACGGGTAATAGTGAAAACAGGATTAGAAGTATTTGATGCTTGCACAGTTACACTACTATCTGAAATTATGGTTAGATTTTTATTAACCACCACATTCTCAGTGTATGTTCCATTTTCCACCAGTATAACATCACCATTAACAGTTAATGAGTTACTGATGGCGGATTGTATGGTGTTGAATGATTTGCGGAATAATTTGGAAACCGTTTGATTGTAAGTGGAGGCTGTGACAGTAGTTGCACCGGATGAAGAACTTGACGTGAGTGTAACAGTTGCTTTACCTCCCCTTGTACTTGAACTGGAAACAATGGTTGCAGGAAGACTAGCCGTGAAATTAACAGGCAAACCATCAGGAATCGTGCCAGAACCAGAAGTATCATCACCACGATTATTATGAGTCAAATCAGCAGTTATCTGAGAACAAGAAGTACTATTTTTTGTCACATGAACAGTTGAACCAACCAACCCCAAGACAAGATAAGGATCAAACAAAACCCTACCACCATTAACCGCACTCCCATTACTAATCGAATTTGAGGGGATATTTGTACCCCACCAATTATTCGTAGCATTCACAGTTACATTACCAACACCATACAATCCATAACGAGTGTTTCCAGTAATCTGATTGAAATGAACCTCAGTAAACGAATTAAAAAGATATAAACCATCCTGCAAATTGTTAATTACAACATTACTAAGTATTTGGTTATTGGTAGAGTTATTGATTTGAATTCCATTGAAACTATTGTATTTTAAGGTATTCTGGTAAATATAATTCCCAGAACCGGTGTTTATATATAATCCATTGACAGTGTTGTTATTAATGATGTTATAGGTCATGAATAATCCCGTGGCATTATTGAGGTACACACCATTAAGATTACCCGTTATGTTATTCTGATAAAGAGTACTGTTAACAGAACCATTAATATAAATTCCACTATTACCAGTTGAACCCCTTATATCCAGACCCATAATAAGTGAACCACTACCACCAATATTAACCGTGAAAACAGGAAGAGAAGGATCCAAAGCCCGCACAGTAACATTACCCTCAGAAAAAATAGTAAGAGACTTATCCACCAAAACATTTTCAAAATAAGTACCATTTGAAATTTCAATAAAATGACCATTTAAAGTTAAATTATCATCAATAGCAGATTGAATACTCGAATAACATTTTCCAGTATTAATATTCCATACCTGTCCAAAAATATATAGCTCAGTGTTAACAGGCCCCTGATTACCTGCATTATCCACAGCCATGAACTTTAAAATAGTAGTATTAGAGATGTTTATAGGGTTAATATAGATTGTACTCATAGTTGTTGGTGTGTTGCCATCAATAGTGTAGTAAATAACTGGGTTAGAATCCAGATTATCTGATGCTGTTAGAGTTACTGTTTTTGTGGTGTTGTAAACTCCACCTGAAGGATCTGCAGTTACCAGTGGCGCAGCAAGATCAACTGTATACGTTAAATTTCCTATTGTACCAGCGTTACCTGCTGCATCCATTGCATAAAACATTAAATTTGTAATCCCCGGGTTAAGGTTCAAAGTAACACTTTTAATTTGATTGTTCCATGTAATGCCGTTGTTAATACTGTAATAAATCACAGGATCAGGATCAAAGGTATCATTTGCAAGTAAAGTCACTGTTTTTGTGGTGTTGTATATTCCACCTACAAGACTGGCATTCACAACAGGCGGGTTTAAATCTAAAGTGATATTATTTTCTACAAATGCAGAATCCAGCCAAGTTTCAATGAAAAAGATTCCAGAAGTAGTTAATTCAGGGCCAAAATCAACAACAGCCCTCCCATTATACACATATGCCGTTTTATAAACGCCAAAATAATTTCCATTAACATCAACGATATCAATTTCTACAAGCGTTCCATCCGGAATATGTCCTATCGAAGATATATCCTCACCATTATTATTATGAGTTAAATCCACATTAACTGTGAAATTACCATTAGTAACCAAAGGATTTACAGTAACGTTCAAAACCAACCATGAACCTGCAAAACCAGGATCATCAGAACCCCACCAGTTATTAGTTGCATTAATAGACCCAACACCATGCAAAATGTTACCTAGAATTCTATTAAAATTAATATTACCTGTTGAGTTGAATAATTCTAATCCTACGTCGCCAATTATTGTATTACTTAAAATATTAACATTAGAGTTAAATAAATAAATTCCACATCCAATTATTTGGCCTCCATTAATACCTACTATATTATTGCCAGTTATGAGTGCATTGGAACCACCAACAATTATACCGCAATTTTGGGAATATAAAGTAATATTATTATTTGATACATAAGCATTATATGAATCTCCAATCAGAATAAATGGAAAACCTTCCATTCCGCCACCATTAAGAGTGTTTTGAGTTATGTTGTTGTTATCACCATTAACACAAATACCATAATCACCTCCATGGCAAATAATAATATTTTCAGAAATTAGACAATTATCCGCATCATTCAGCCATATGCATTTTTCCCCCATCACCAAACCATAAATGGTTGAACCACTGCCTTCGTTGTTAATAGTGAAAACAGGATTAGAACCGGACTTATTAATTGTAACATTGGCACCAGAAACCGGTCGGATAATAAGTTTTTTATAAACAACTACACTTTCTGTATAAGTTCCATTCTCAATTTCAATTGTGTGGTTATTGAGGGTTAATTGATCATCTATGGCATTTTGGATAGTAGAATAGCTTTTCCCGGTGTTAACATTTATAATTGGAAGATTTAAAATATAATTTTGAGTTTGAACTGCTGCCTGATTACCCGCACTATCTACAGCCATGAACTTTAAAGTAGTGGTACTGGTAATGTTAATAGGATTGGTGTATACTGTACTTGAGGTAGTAGGTGTACTACCATTGGTTGTGTAATAAATTACAGGATTGGGGTCAAGATTATCTGTTGCAGTTAAAGTTACATTCTGATATGAAGTATAAGTTCCACCTGCAAGGCTGGCATTAACTATTGGCACCTGAGTATCAATAGTAACATTAATGGACATTGATTGACTATCTAAGCTGGCAATGATGTTTGGTGTTCCGCTGGTGGCTACTCCACGGTTAAAAGTTGCATTGGCTTTTCCATTACGTGTATAAACAACACCATTTACATTGCCAATGTTCGTATAAAGGGTTACTGGAATATTATCAGGGATATGGCCTTGTGATGATGTGTCACTCCTGTTATTGTCATGTGCCAGGTCTACAGTGATTGTGGAGTTTTCATTGGTAATTTCAGGTTGTGCTGTTAAATTTAGAACAACCCATGAATTAGAGGAGATTGTTCCATTTTCACAGTTAATATCACTACTATATACTGAGGAATTAGTGGGATTGTTGGTTCCCCACCAGTTACTGATTAAATTCACATTTCCGTTTTGAGTAATGTAAAGTCCATAGCAACTGTTTCCTGTGATTCTGTTGAAACTAATTGTAAGAGATGATTGACTTACTTGAACACCACAGCTATTATTGAAAATATTATTTTCATAAATGGTGGTGTCGGTGGAGTTTATGATTATTATCCCATGGGCTGTGTTATTGTTGATGGTGTTATTAGTTACTCGGATGTTGTTGGCATTATTTTCTATCAGTATTCCCTCAACACCGTTATTATAAACTATATTACTAATAATGGCCGAATTATGAGCATTATTTGCCCATACTCCCAACCAAGAGTTCCCAGTTATGTTGTTAGAACTGATTTCACTCTCTGTTGATCCTGCAAGACCCACACCCACCTGATTACCAGAAATATCAGTGTTGTTAACTATACAGATACTGGAACTGCCGGAGACATAAACCCCATTCCTTTGATTGTTAATTATAATATTATCATTTACAGTGACATTCTCACTATTTTCAATAAACACCCCTTCAGGATTATTATAAACACTATCATTTTCAATCGAAATATTTGAACCATTATAAACCCAGATTCCAGCCCAACCATTTCTTGTGACATTGTTCCCCTCTAAAATGTTTGCCATAGCATAGTAGAGGTTAATACCTATATTATTTCCCGAAATTCCTGTGTTATTTGAAATGATGTTGTTATTGCAAGTAGCATCAGAGATATAAATACCATTCCAGGTGTTATTTTCAGCAGTGTTTCCTGTGACATGGTTATAATTAGAATAATTTTGGAGGATAATTCCTTCCTGATTAAATGACACACTGTTTCCCGACCCTATAGTGTTGTTTGAGGCATTATAAAGCCATATCCCCGCCCACAAATTCCGAGTCACATTATTTCCTTGGATTATATTTCCCGAAGCATAGAACAAATCAATGCCCACATTATTCCCGGAAATCTCAGTGCTCTGGGAAATAAAATTATTGTTACAGGTTGAATCCGGAATAAGTACTCCATTCCAGGTGTTATTTTTAACTGTATTCCCCGTGACATTGTTATAATTAGAAAAATTCTGCAGGATAATACCCTCCTGATTACCGGATACAATATTGTTATCTATAAGATTATTAGAAGAGTTACTGGCACAAATTCCACTCCAAACATTGTTAATTACAGTATTATTTGTGATTTGACAGTTCGTAACATCATCCAAATAGACCCCAGAATAACCTTCAGTCAGAATAAATCCCTGAATACAAGAACCACTACCACCTGAGTTAATGGTAATAACTGGAGAAGAAGAATTCAAACCCTGGAGGGTGATATGCCCCCCCCCCAGTTTTAGTTTTTAACTGCACTGTTTTATAGACAACCAAATTTTCAGTATAGGTATAATCAGAACCATTATTATCCTCTACCAGAATAGTGTCATTAATTGAAGCACTGTCAACAGCCACCTGAATACTATCACCAGGACTAACAGTTAAATTAGCAGCAGAAACCACACCCATAACCAGGAAACAGGTAAACAAAAACACTATTAGTAACCATTTAAATTTAACAATCATCTACACACCCCTTCCCACCAAAATATTATTATTAACAAATACTAAATTAATTATACTTATATTTTTCTATTTTACTTGATATTTAATAAAGTAAATATTAAAAAATCAATTATACAATTAAATAGTATAAAACATGTACCAACAGTGTTACAATTTTACAAACTAACTGAACTATCAATGGTAAAAATATATAATATGGAGATTTTTTAAAACCATATAATTAACCTATTTTGAAGTAATATCCGAATAAAACACTTGATATGACAAACATGTCAACTATTATGGTAAAAATATGAAAAGAATATCATTACAGTATTTAAAAAGTTTCAAACATCATTTAAACGATTCTTTACTCAAGGAATCTTACTACCTGTTTGTATCGTACGTTTTAGTAGTTGCTTCAGGTTTTATTTTCTGGTTGGTGGGTGCTCGATATTACTCTCCAGAAGATTTAGGCGTTGCTTCGGCAATTGTATCTATTATAGGCTTGATTTCAATGCTTTCGTTTTTGGGATTTGACATAGCCCTGGTTAAATACATTCCCGAGATGAAAAACAAAAAAGAACTGATTAATTCCTGTTTAACAGTTGCGGTGATTTTTTCAGCAATTTTAACATTGATATTCATTGCTGGGATTAATTTATGGAGTCCTTCATTAGTTATTTTAAGAGAAAATTCATGGCTGACATTATTCTTTTTAATCTTCATCATCACCTCCACACTGTCCACATTGCAAGGTTTTGGGGTTTTTCCAGGATTTAAAAAAGCTGAATATTCATTAATTCAAAATTTAACAATACCTTTTAGAATATTATTTCTTTTATTATTAATCCCATTCGGGGTTTATGGATTATTCATATCTTACGGCCTGGTTTATATATTCGCATTTGTCGTGGGTATGTTTTTAACATCAAAGATATTTGATTATGGTTTTAGTCTAACCATAAAAAAAGGAATTTTAAGTGATATTTTTAATTATTCCTCGGGTAATTACTTTGCAAGAATATTTGAAAACCTTCCCACTTTCCTGTTACCCTTACTGATATTAAATATTCTGGGAGCAACGCAGAATGCATATTTCTATATTGCATGGCAGATTTCCATGCTTTTACTGGCCATACCATATGTGATGTATATTGCCCTACTTGCTGAAAGTAATTCTCAAATTGAAGATATTAAAAAGAACATTAGAAAAGCACTGAAATTAGTTTTCGTGGCCATGGTTATAGCCTTTATGGGAATTTTAATCTTTGGCAAGTATTTGTTATCAATTTTCGGAGATGCCTATACCCTGAATTCATATAACTTGTTACTGTTATTCGCCCTGGGCAATTTCCTTTATTTTATCAACACGTTATATGCAACTGTTAATCGTATCTTGAAGAATACAATAAGAATCATTGTTGTTTATGCCAGCATATCCTCTACTACTTTACTGTTAAGTTATTTTTTAATGGGCAGATGGGGGCTGATGGGTGTGGGATATGCCTGGATAATTTCAAATGCAGTGGTGTTACTGTTCACACTGCCCCTTCTAAAAAGAAGTTATTTATAAATCACTGCACCCCCATTATCATAAAGTCTTTTCTTGTTGATGAATAGGGCAGAATAATGGGAAATATCATCATATTCCGTGTAACTGGAGTAAACATGTTTGTTTTGAATGTTTGCTGTCCTGAGATAAATGAAATCATTTTTCGTGACATTATCCGTACTTAATCTTTTCAAATGCATCATATCAAACTGACCATAAATGTAGTATCCAGAATAATCTGCAGCCACACTACTATTGCTAGGATTATGGTTGTATAACCAGTTAGCAGCAGAATAGTCTTTATCCTGAATATAATAACTTTCAAAACGCGGTCCATTTGAATTTAAAAATTCAGAGTGATTTTCACCACAAATCTGATACACCATATGGGAAGCTGACGAAAACTGGAGAATTAATAGTAAAATGATAATCCAGTTAAATTTCTTATTCCATCGAGTAGAATATTTGGAAATAGCTAAAGCACCGATGATAAATGCCGGTGCTAGGAAAATAAGCAATTCTTGATAGGCCCTGCTAACTCCAAAACCCTCAATAAACACAGATGTAACTGATAGAAATGCGAGTAAAGCAAACGATACAATCATCATTAATGAAAATGAAGTACTGATTTTAGTTTTTTTCTTAATAACTTCAAAAACGCCCAGCGCAATGGTGAAAAATGAGATATAATATATGACATAGCTAATTTGATCAGCTAGGGTGTTTTTGGTGGAAAAAAGTGTTTCTTCATTTTTTAAACCTTCTAAAGCCATTTGAAGGATATTTATAACATTATTTTTTAGAAACAATGCAGTTTCATTAAAAGGAGTTGCCGTTGCCTGAGAGTACCAGACAAACATCAAAACTAAAAATAATATCATCATATTTATTTGAAAAATACTAAATTCGTGTTTAATCCTAACTTTTCCTTTTAATATCTCTTTAATCCATGAATAACTTATATTAGTTCTGTTTTCTAAAATTATACTTAAAATCCATGAAGAAAATACTGCAATAAAGAATATGTAAGCGGTGGAATAATTTGATAATATCAGTGAAAACATGAAAAGGATGATCAGTATTTTTTTGTTAAACATCCGGAAGTTATCTTCAAAAATAACCATAACTGCTATGGCAAAAAATAGTGAAGCAATTGTCTGTCTAAATCCTAACCAGCCATACATGGAAATAAAAATATGCTGAGACATTAATAAGAAGGCTGCTAAGAATGCATAATAACTGTTAAGGTATTTTCTAAAAACAGTGAAGCTCACTAAGGGTACCAGTGCAAACAACAGGTTATAAAGAACTTTGTAGACATAAACTTCTTTTATTCCCAATATAATACTGTAAATGCCGGGTAAGATTGTTAAACTTAAACATGAATTGTAATTATGACCGTATGATGCTATGCTCCAGTGTGAATTGGAAATCGTTAATTTTAGGACGTATAACTCTATACTACTGTCAATTGGTGTCACATAAGTTGAACGTAAACCATGCATCAGGCACAGAGATAAGGATATCATCAATATGGCCAGTGGATACGTGAAATTAGGAGTTTTTTCTCTGAAATAGGTAATCAAAACTATGTATGATGGAATGAGGATAAATAATAACAGGAGAAATGTGTTAATTTCGTAATAATTCATTAAAATTGTTCCAATAATGGAAATAATGGGTAATAACAGGGAAATTAAGGGTATAAACAGATATTTACCTTCTAAATTGGGTTTAACCAGGTTCAATTTAATTTTATCTTCAGTTCGGTGATAGGCACATAACATTAAAAAGCATATTACAATATTTAGGCCGATTAAAAGTGGAATCAGTGATATTGGTTTTGAAATTAAGGGATAAAAACTGTTGATGAGTAATCCCATGAATAATAAAAGAGATACACTTAAACTTACAGATAGTAAGAACTTCTCCAGCCAACCAACTTTATCCATTTTTAAAATGTGGAGAATCAGCAGTCCAGGGATGAAGTTAAGGGTGATAAAACCCATCAATTCTCTTAAAACAGGTACATTAAAAACAACCAGCAAATCTGTAATGAGGAGTAGGGAGAGTAACATGCAGAAATAATTTTTTTTGGTAATTATTATTTTAACCTCCTCCTTTTGTAAATTTGGGACTTTTTTCTCATTTAGATATCATTCTGATCATCTAACAGGTCTTTGTAGACCTTAATAGTATTTTTTCCACATTCTTCCCAGTTGAATTTTTTGGCCTTTTCCAGGCCTCTTTTGCTCATGTTGGATCTAAGGTCTTCATTGGTTAAAACCTGGTATATATTCTCGCTGAAGCCCCGGTAGTTGGCAGGATCTAGTAAAATTCCTGCATCTTCAACTATTTCAGGAACAGATGTTACATTCGAAGCTATAACCGGTGTCCCACAGGCCATGGCTTCGATCAATGGTAAACCAAATCCTTCGTAAAGTGATGGGAAAACAAAAACATCAGCCATATTGTAAAATTTAGGTAAATCTTCCTCAAATACGTTTTCAAGTACAGTAATGTGGTTTGCTAAACCCATTTTTTTTATTAAATTGGTATCCATTTCATTGATTTTTATCAACTTTATATTTTCCAATTTTTTATCAGTTAAAAGTAATTTAAATGCTTTTAAAAGGACTTCTATATTTTTCCTGGGACTATCTCTTCCAACATGAAGAATATGAGTATCATTTTTATTTAGACCATATTTTAAATAGATTTCATCAAATTCGTGGTTTTTTAACGGTTTAAAGCGATTGTCAACCCCTTCATGAACCGTTTTAATTTTTTCAGGGGAGATATTAAAATGTTTAAGTATATCTTTCTCGGTTGTGCTGGAAACAGAAATAATAAACTCAGTATTTATCAATCCCTTATATAACAGTTTACTTAGAAGTTTCTGCATTTGATTTCGGGGGTGGCTGAAATAAATAATATCATGCACGGTCAGTACATTTACTCCTATATTTTTATAATAATTTAAAATTGACATATTCTGGTTGGTTATGTGATACAGATCATAATTATCTGGGATGTACCTGCCCATTAAGTAATCCAGGGAAAGATTGGATAATTTTTCTATGGGCAGCATTTTCCATTTGTTTTTTTTTATAAGGAGAGGATCATCATCCCTAACCATTTTATAGATTCCGTTACGTTCCCTATCAATGAAAAAATGATCGATATCTACGTGTTTTTCCATGTTTTCATAGATAGAGAATGAATATCTACCAATGCCAGTTTTTGGGGGTTGATTGTTAATTAGAGCTATTTTCATTGAATCAACTTGATGGAATCTTTTTATCTATTTTTTTTGCGTAAACTGACTTGGAGGTGGATCTTACTTGAAACCCATTTTTTTCCAGGAAATCTGCTAACTGATGATAATCATATCCTTCAAGTATATGGTGTTCCAGTGAAATTCTATCAATTTTACCTAGAATCTCTGGGGGAGTGTTATATAAAATCTCGTATTCAGCTCCTTCACAGTCAATTTTTAAAAAATCGCACTTTGTTATATGGTTCATTTTAAAAATGTCCTGCAATGTTAAACATTCAATTTCTATGATCTCAGCACCATTAACATGCATGCTGTGTGATGCCGAATTCAAGGAGACATTTAGCTGTTTAACCCCGTTTTCACCACAAACTCCAGCTTTAAAGGGAAATACATTATTTAATTCATTCATATTAATATTATCAATTAAATACTGGAAGCTTTCTGGAGATGGTTCGAAACTATGCACTTTCCCTGTTTTTCCAGCGTTATATGCTGCATAAATTGAAAAATAACCTTTATGAGCACCTATGTCTATAACGACATCATCCTTGTTAATTTCAAATCCAGGGGGATTGTATGTTTCAGAAAACCAGATATCAACTATTAAACCTATATCTGCGACTTCTTTTTTGCTTTTTCTGGCTGCTTTAAGTTTAATTCCATTTTTAAATTGTACAATGATATTTTTTTCGTTTTCAAACCCTAAATAATATCTAAAGTAATCTTTTACTATTTCACTCCAATTTTTTATGGAAAAAATCGATTTAAATCCATAAAATGAATTGTATACAAATTCAAAGTTATTCATAATGGTATCTCCTTAGAATGATATTCTTAAAATAAGCGTAAAACTAAATTCACCTTTATTTACCTGTATTCTTTTCATTGTTTTTAATGAAAAATATTCTTTTCAGTGGATTTTCTGATACTCTGTCCCTGTGGAAACTGCCAAGCATAGAAGTTAATTGTTGTTTGATCTGGTCTTTGTGCATGCATTCTGTTACGTAGAGATGGTTTTCCATGGAATAATCGTTAATATCCCTGGAAAACCAGTATTTGATGTGGTTAAGTATTTTTTCAGGGGTACTGTTTTTGATTAATGATGTACTGGATTTTTTGATTTTCACAGATCCCCTTAGTCCTGGAATATCTGATGCAATAACTGCGTTCCCGTAAAGCATGGCTTCAACCGAAGCTATTCCAAAAGCTTCATTGTTGTCTTCGGAGGGTAACAGGAAAACATTGCTGGCAAGGTAACAGTCAATAAGTTCATTTTTAGAGACAAAGCCTTTAAAAATTACATCTTTTGGCCCTAAACCCAGTTCTGATGCCATATCCTCGTAGTAACTTCTGAGTTCGCCATCTCCCACTATCAAAAGGACACTGTTGTCAATTTTTTCATTTTTATGCAGTGCCCATGCCTTTAAAACTAGATCCAATCTTTTATAGGTTAATCTCTGGCGTAATCCACCTACAAATAGTGCAATATTGTTGTTGTCTGCAAGATTCAATTTATTTTTAGCTGTTATTTTTTTCTCCACACTGAGATTGAAATCGGTGTCAAAAACTGGTGGGGGAACTTCATACATATTTTTATTCCAGTTTTTCAGGCCTGATGCATTTTTCCCGTATTCTCCAGACAGTACTGCCATTGAAATAATACTTCGTTTCCATATATTCCATATTGTCATTTCATAAATTCTCATGATGAGAGAGTAGGGGAATTTCATTATAACATCATCAATATAGGTACAGCAGATTTTTTTGTGGTGCAAAATGGCATAAAAACAGGCTATATCTAAATATATGGGGAAAGGATATACTAAATTAACAACATCTGGATTTAAAGTCTTTAGATTTTTATAAAATTTTAAAGGATTTATTATGGGGCTATTCATGAACCAGAACCATGGATGCAATTGGATAACATTTTCTTCTATTTCACCTTCTATTTTCATATCGGGGTTAGGGGTTGAAGTAATTACAACTGCTTCATAGCCAATTTCTTCCACAGCATCGACAAGTCCTTTTATATAACTTTGCAATCCCCCAATGGTTGGAGGGTATTGTATTGGTACGAAGACTATTTTTTCGGGCATTTGATATCTCTCTGAGTTATTTCCGGAACGTTATCCTTAATTTTTTCTAAACATATCTATTGTCTACTAATTTATTGTGTGATCCATGGCGCATAGCTCACGTTTCCATGTATCTGTGAAGCTGGGTCGTCATTGGATCCCCACCAGTTGTTAGTGGCGTTTAAAGTGTTTTTGGTTCCAGCATAGGTCAAACCATACTGACTACCTGTAATGCTGTTATTATTAACCACATTACTGGAACTATCCGTATCCACACGCACACCAACCGGATTGTTTGTAATGTTATTAGACAATACCTGATTGTTCAGGGAAGTATCCAACACACAAACACCAATCCAACCACTGCCTGTCACCAGATTCGAAGAAACAAGATTACCACTGGCATTTTGCAGGAGTATTCCAATATTATTTCCAGAAATCTCCGTATTATTATCAATGGTGTTGTTATCAACACCCACAACAATAACCCCATGATACGAATTGTTCCGAATAATATTCTGACTCACAGTGACATTACAAGCACCATTCTCAACCAAAACACCCTCCTGACCATTACCAGAAATCAAATTACCAATTATAGTAGAGTCATGAGCATTATTAGCCCAAACACCAGCCCAACTGTTACCAGTTATGGTATTGTTTAGGACCTGAATATCAGAAGACAATGCAGCTAAACCAACACCCACTTGATTACCAGAAACATTACCATTACCAGTAACTCGAACCAAGGAACTGTTAGAGACATAAACACCATTACGGAGGTTATTCACCAAACTGTTACCACTCACAACAATATTTGAACTGTTCTCAATGAATATCCCCTCAGAATTGCTAGAAACAGTGTTATTGCTATTGATTGTATTGTTTACAGCGTTATACACCCAAATACCTGCCCAATTATTAGCAGAGGCGTTGTTACCCTGCACAGTATTGCCAATAGCATGGAACAAGTCAATACCAATGTTATTTCCTGAGATCTCAGTATTCTGCGAAATAACATTACCACTACAAGTAGCGTCAGGTATGAGTATACCATTCCAGGTGTTGTTTCTCACAATATTTCCACTAATCACATTGTTATTTGCATTATTCTGCAACACTATACCTTCCTGATTACCAGAAACAGTGTTAGCATTACCAATCGTGTTGTAAGTGGCATTATATAACCAAATTCCAGCCCAATCATTGCCAGTGACGTTATTTCCTTCTACAACGTTTAATGTAGCATAATAAAGTTTGATACCCACATCATTACCAGAAACCTCAGTGTTATTTACAATCCGGTTACCAGTACTGGATGCATCAGGAACAAGAACACCATTCCAAGCATTATCCCGAATAACGTTTCCAGTGACATTATTAAACATAGAATAATTCTGAAGCACAATTCCTTCCATGTTACCCGAAACAACATTAAAGATCCCAATAACATTATTCGAAGCACCATACAACCAAATACCAGCCCAACCATTACCTGTAACATTATTACCCAAAACCAGATTATTAACAGCACCAGATAAAGTTATACCCTGACCATTACCAGAAATCTCAGAATTAATTATCCGATTCTGATTACTAAGTGATCCAGAAATTAAAACACCATTCCAGGTACTATTTCTAATAACATTACCCTCAACCAGGTTATTATCAGAATCACCCTGAATAAGTACTCCTTCCAAATTATTCTGTATGGTATTGTTACTGATGTTACAATTATCTGCATCCCCGAAACAAACTCCACAGGAACCACCAGAAATCACAAAACCAGCAATAGTACTCCCACTACCAGAACCAGTCACCAAAAACACCGGAGAAGATGAATTCAATGCCGAAATATTCACAAACCCTAACGCACTTAAGACTAAATTTTTGTTAACCACCACATTCTCAGTGTAATTACCCACATTAACAATAATAATGTCACCTGCTAAGGTACTCACATCATCAATAGCACCCTGAATACTAACATAAGAACTGTTAGTACGAGAGTTAAAAACAGACCCCAACACATTAATGAAACCAGTTTTAACTTCAGAACTACCACCACCTGAATTATTTACAGTAAGAGTAACATTAAAAATCCCCCAAGCATTATAGGTATGTGTGGGGTTTTGTTCTGTTGATGAATTTCCATCTCCAAAATTCCACATCCAAGATGTGGGATGATTGGTAGAAGTGTCAGTGAAATGGACAGTTAACGGTGCTGTGCCACTGCTGGTGTCAACTGTGAAGTTAGCCACAGGTGGATCTCCGTAATTACCAAAAACAGTGCCACCATTTAGGGAATACACTGCTAAATCACCCATTTTATTACCATTATCTGAGACCAGATAGTTGTTGGTAATGGTGGTACTGGGTGTTCCATCAATACTTCCAGTTATTCTAGAATCAACTGCATAATTACTGCTAGTGGTAATCTGGTTACTGTTTATAATATTATTCTGAGGGAAAGATCTTCTAAATTTCCTTTCCAATGTGAATCCTGTGCTTTTTGAGTTTATAATATTCGAGGTGAAACTATTCCCCATACTCAAACCATATATGTGGATACTTCCCCGAGTAATATCTGTAGTGATGATATTATTTGCGGTGATGGTGTTATTGGAAGATTCCTGTAGTTTAATTCCATAACCATTAACTACGTTAATAATATTGTTTCCACTAACTGTGCTATTATTTCCAGTTAGTAAAAACCCGGATCCACCATTTAACATGTTTAATGTGTTATTAACCACGAAACAATTATTCACAACTTGAATTCCATTAAAAGTCGAAAGATTAGTGGTATTATTTTTAAATATGGTGTTTCCAGATACTATGCATTTGTTATTAACCAGAATACCACAACTGGATGCGCTGATAAAGTTTCCAATTATAGTATTTCCGCCTTCCTCATCGCTGCTTGATTGAATACCAATATATGGGCCATTGCCATATCCAGTTTTTTTCAGAGGGAATGTCTGACTCAAAATGGTGTTGTTTATGGCCTGGTTATAGGCGCCACATATGTTTATGCCTATACATAATTCTGTATCTGACCCCACAATGGTGTTGTTGATGATGCTGTTATAATAACAATTCCCACCAACAAAGTTACCATTTCCAGAAACTGTTAGAGAAATACAGTTTGCACCATCACTGAAAACATAATTATCCCGGATAATGTTGTAAGTCGAGTTTCCCACCGGAAGAGCAGTATGAGTACAACCGGAACCTGTTGATTGACATGTAATTATTGTGTTTCCAATGATATTGTTATGATTGGAACATGATACAGGAAGGGCAAAAGCTGTATTACCCTCACAGTAGATATAATTGCCCTGTATGGTGTTGTTCTCTGTGTAGTACAAGTGAATGCCATCACCATTTAAATTATGGTTTTCAATGGTTAAACTGGTCACATTACTACCGGAACCACTGGCAAGGATTTTAATGGTTCCATTAATTAGTTTCCCTGTTTTATCAGAACTGGTAATGTTTAAAGGACGGTTAATAGTCATGTTCTTATTGTACAATGTTCCAGAAACATCTAACACATCACCAGCAACTATATTGGTATTGTTTATGTTTCCATATTCATTGAAATAACTTCCATAAGACTCGTTGGTGATATTATACACATTTGCCGCGTCAACTGCACCGATAATAGCACAGCAAAACAGCATGAAAACCATCAGTAGGGTGAACCTTTTGAAGAACGATTTTAAATTGTTTCTGAAGAAACCTACAAATAACAATCCCAATAATATTAAAACACCTACAATGACCATTATTGTATCCGATTGACTGGAAGATGAAGAATTATTTTTCTGGGAGACTTCATATACCTTGGAAGAATCCTTGGAACTTTGAGTTGAAGCTTGATCTCCTACCTCTGAAACACTAGTGGAAACTAGGTTTGCGACAGCTGCAAGTCCGGTTGAAATAGCTCCTAATAATCCCGGGGTGAGGCCACTGTCGGATTTAGTGGCAGATGTGGTACTGTTAGTTTGAGTTTCAGTTGAATTAGATGGATTATCCTGTAATTCACCAGAATTCCCAGAAACAATATCACCCTCACCCGTAACAATTGAAGCATCCCCTACAACATTCCCATTACTTGAAACAAGAATATTGTACGTGAACTGGTTATTAGCTGATCTTTCTGCGTGAATAGTATACTGTGCCCCATTAGCAGTTACTATATTAAATTCTATCCGATTATTATCTGAATGTTGAGTTAAGGTGAATGCAGCATTGATGGCTGGGATCGCATCCACATTAGAACCCATTGGTGCATTATCATCCCCGATCAAATTTATAGTATTGTAGGTGATGAGATTTGAATCAGAATCCGCTGTGGCAACGGCCATGGTTCTATTTCCCACCCCTACCAGGGTGTTGTTACTGATGGTATTACCTTTGGCAAGCCATATTTCAATGAGGTAGACTACATCTGAACTTCCATAAATCTTGTTACCAATAACAGTGATGTTTTTAGTGCTGGTACCCGTATAATCTTCCAGGTAAATACTGTAGGTGAATCTGGGTGCAACTGCACTGATGTCATTATAGGAAAGAACTGTATTTTCGGTGTATGAACTTACTTTTATACCATTAGCATAACTCTGAGTCTCATGTACCCTGTCAGCAGTGGTATTGATATTGTTTCCTGACACAAGGTTGTTATTGGACCATGCATCTGGTTTTCCCACTATTTCCACACCATAACCATATGAGTGTCCATTGGTGGTGATATTATTATCCAGGAGTTTATTGTTACTACAACCATTCTTGATTTGAACACCCAAGATGGTACCATAAACTCCACCTTCCTGGTTATATTCTGTGTGTATGGTGTTGCTTTTGATGGTGTTGTCACTTGATTGATCATACAGGAATAATCCAACTAATGGATATATTCCACCATTACCACTTCCCCATCCAGACCAATCTACAGTTGCTGAGTTTCCAATGGTGTGGATCAGGTTAGATTCAATCCAATTATTACAGCATTGGATATCCAGATAAACACCATAGGTGAATTTACCATTACCTGGCCACCCAGTGTCATCCACTGCGGCCTTGGCTGCTGAACCGGAACCATCACCAGTGGTGATTACCTGGTTACTGATGATTATATTGTCGCTGGATCCTACCATGTGAATACCATAACTATCATCACCAGTCACATTGGTAATTATGGTGTTGTTGGCAATGGTCACCTTACTCGCACAATCTAATACTATGGTTCCAGGGTAGTCGGGCCCATTGTGATTGGTGTTGTTGAAATACAAGCCCGTGATGTTGGTTCCTGAACCTTCCGGTAGGATGTAAATGGTTCCATTGATTATCTTTCCGGTTTTATCTGTGCTGGTGATGTTCAGGGGGCGATCAATATACATGTCTTTACCAATGATGGTGCCAGAATAATCAAAGATATCACCTTCCACAACATTTGAGTCGTTGATATACCCAGATTCATCAAAATAATTAATGTAAGATTCATTAGTGATGTTATACACATTTGCTGCGCTAACAGCACTCATTGTAGAACAGAATCCCAATGAAAAAACTATTAGTATAAACAAACTTAATTTTTTCTGCATTTACTTCCAGCCCCATAATAAATCTAAGTGAACAAAGCTTCCCATTTTTTATCGAATGAATCAATACTTCTCTGGTAACTAATTACTAAAAAAATTAAATAAAATGGGTTAAAACTTATTTAGACCTAAATTTTAACCCAATTTTCAACTCCTATTCAACCAAAACCCATCTCATTTTTCTCCTTTTTCAGTGTGTAATCCATGGCGTATAGTTCACGTTTCCATGTATCTGTGAAGCTGGGTCGTCATTGGATCCCCACCAGTTACTGGTAGCGTTGAGTGTGTTGTTGGTTCCAGCATAGGTCAAACCATACTGACTACCTGTAATGCTGTTATTATTAACCACATTACTGGAACTATCCGTATCCACACGCACACCAACCGGATTGTCAGTGATATTATTAGACAACACCTGATTGTTCAGGGAAGTATCCAACACACAAACACCAATCCAACCACTGCCCGTCACCAAATTAGAAGAAACAACATTCCCACTAGCACTCTGAAGAAGCACCCCAATATTATTTCCAGAAATCTCCGTGTTGTTATCTATGGTGTTGTTATCAGCACCCACAACAATAATTCCATGATAAGTATTGTTCCGGATAGTATTCTGACTCACAGTGACATTATAAGCACCATTCTCAATTAGAACACCTTCCTGGCCGTTAGCAGAAATCAAGTTACCCATTATAGTAGAGTCATGAGCATTATTAGCCCAAACACCCAACCATCCATTACCAGATACAGTATTGTTACTAATCTGACAATTGGATGAGGAAGCTAAACCCACACCAACCTGGTTACCTGAGATATTACCATTACCAGTAACCTGAACCAAGGAACTATTCGAGATGTAAACACCATTACGAAGGTTATTCACCAAACTGTTACCACTCACAACAATATTTGAACTATCTTCAATGAATATCCCCTCAGGGTTGCTGGAAAGAGTGTTTCCATTAGTTATTGTATTGTTTACACCATTATACACCCAAATACCTGCCCAATCATTACCGGTGACATTGTTACCCTGCACTGAGTTACCAATAGCATAGAACAAGTCAATACCAACATTATTTCCAGAAATTTCGGTATTATTTATTATTTGGTTGTTGTTGCTAGTTACATCCGGAACAAGTATACCATTCCAGGTATTGTTTCTCACAATATTTCCACTAATCACATTGTTATTTGCATTATTCTGCAACACTATACCTTCCTGATTACCAGAAACAGTGTTAGCATTACCAATCGTGTTGTAAGTGGCATTATATAACCAAATACCAGCCCAATCATTGCCAGTGACGTTATTTCCCTCTACAACGTTCAATGTAGCATAATAAAGTTTGATACCCACATCATTACCAGAAACCTCAATGTTATTTACAATCCGGTTACCAGTACTGGATGCATCAGGAACAAGAACACCATTCCAAGCATTATCCCGAATAACGTTTCCAGTGACATTATTAAACATAGAATAATTCTGAAGCACAATTCCTTCCATGTTACCCGAAACAACATTAAAGATCCCAATAACATTATTCGAAGCACCATACAACCAAATACCAGCCCAACCATTACCTGTAACATTATTACCCAAAACCAGATTATTAACAGCACCAGATAAAGTTATACCCTGACCATTACCAGAAATCTCAGAATTAATTATCCGATTCTGATTACTAAGTGATCCAGAAATTAAAACACCATTCCAGGTACTATTTCTAATAACATTACCCTCAACCAGGTTATTATCAGAATCACCCTGAATAAGTACTCCTTCCTGGTTATTTTGTAAAGTGTTATTGGCAATGGTACAGTTACAAGCATCTTCAAAACAGATTCCAGACGAACCACCAGAAATCACAAAACCAGCAATAGTACTCCCACTACCAGAACCAGTCACCAAAAACACCGGAGAAGATGAATTCAATGCCGAAATATTCACAAACCCTAACGCACTTAAGACTAAATTTTTGTTAACCACCACATTCTCAGTGTAATTACCCACATTAACAATAATAATGTCACCTGCTAAGGTACTCACATCATCAATAGCACCCTGAATAGAAACATAAGAACTGTTAGTACGAGAGTTAAAAACAGACCCCAACACATTAATGAAACCAGTTTTAGTCAGAGTACTGTTACCCACAGCATTACCCACAAACAAAGACACATTATAAACACCTGTACTAATGTAAGTCCAGGATGGGTTCTGCAGAGTACTGTCAATCACTCCATCACCATCAAAGTCCCAACTCCAACTAGTAGGACCACTACTGGTATCTGTGAACTGCACAGTCAAAGGACCAACACCATTAGTAACATCAGCAGTGAAATTAGCCACCGGTTGATAAGCAGTGTTGATTACACCAACTGCATCCAAATCCAGACCACCAGATCCCCATGTGACCCAAGCATCATATATAGGGAGACCATCAGCATCCCTAAAGAATCCACAACCCGGGATATCAATTATTTTGACATACTTGATGTTGTTCAAATCAACAAGTCCTTTAAGAACCTCAGTTGAGTTTATCAAGTCCTCCAAGTTAAAAGGAGTACCCCAAGATACACCATAAGCATTACAATGTTTACCTACTAAGTTGTAGATATTAGTAGGATTCACAGTTCCATAACCACCCACTAAGCCAGATGTTAATGATACCGATGGGAACCTAACAAATGTGATGCCATCTGTGGAAACCTCCACATAACCAAGTTCTCCAAATATTTCACCAGCAACACCCGCACCACCTGCAGAAATAAAACCATTCTCAAACACAACAAAATCAGCACCAACACCATTTGCAATAGATGTATTAAAACCTAAAGTGATAGAACCCGGTTGTTGACCTTCCTGCAATTGTTCTAGGGTCAAATCTCCCAGAGACACTATATCAAAGTTATCCCCTGTAACTGGACCCAATGTTTTAGTGGCATTTGTAAAAGTAGCAGTGATTGTCTGATTTGCGGGGGAATAATCAACAACCGTTGACGCCCATTCTTTAAACACCGGATTCACATAATTATTCCCAGTACCACCCAAATTAGCAACACCATCACCCTCAGACCCCACGAAACCCGGAATACCCGAATCTGGAGCCCCCAAATTCGCATTAGATTCAGCAGTAGAATAAATAGCCAACTTTGACGCAACAGTAATATAATTAACTTTAGTCTTTGTATTAGAACCTGCTAAATTTGAAGCAGTTAAAGTTACCGAGTAAACACCTGGATCAGAATACACATAAGTGGGATTCTGCTGTGTTGAATCAACCACCCCATCATTATTAAAGTCCCAACCCCAATTGGTAGGGTCATTACTGGACTCATCAGTAAACTGTACAGTCCTATTAACCGGATAAACAGTTACCGTGGTGATGACACCTGCTGCAGTTACTGTAGCATTGAAATCAGCAACTGGAAGCACTGGCACATTAACCGTGATATAACCTGTTTTAACCTCTTCATCACTACCAACAGAATTCCTCACACGAAGCATTACCGTGTAATTACCCGTAGTATTATAAATCCAAACTGGATTCTGCTGTGTACTGTCAGGAATTCCATCACCATTAAAGTCCCACTCCCAACCAGTAGGACAGTTAGATGATGCATCAGCAAAATGAACAGTCACCGGAGCATCACCATTAACTACATCAGAGGTGAAATTAGCAACCGGCACTTCAACATGATCACCCATAAACCACTGGGATGTGAACACATCCGTATCATTATTGAAGCTATCATCAACCGCATTTTTAACTGGCAAATTAGCAGAACCAGTATTACCCACCATAACAAGCCGATTTCCACTTGCTAAAACCAAACCACACGCAACATCATCCCCACTACCACCATAATAAGAACCATAACTTAAAGAGGAAAGGGAATTATTAAAGCAGGCCACAAAGGCATCCTGCCCACCACTATTCATTCGACAATAGGCACCAGCAGAAGTAGGCAGATCAGTTGAATCTGTGTAACCGCAAATATACACCCTACCAAGACCATCCACACTAATACCATAAGCCTTCTCTACACCAGAACCACCATAATAGGTGGAAGCAAGCAAAGAAGTCAAATTAGTATTCAACCGAGCCACATAACCATCACTACTCCCACCTCTGGTGGCATCACACGCACCGCCAGTAACTGGTAAGTCATTGGAATTAGTGTATCCTGCGATATAGACACTACCATCAGCCCCCACTTCTAGATCATAGGCATCATCCGCAGAACCACTGCCTCCGAAGTATGTGCAGGCTAGAAGCTGATTTAATGTACTGTTAAACTTGGCCACAAAACCATCATTTGCCCCTCCCCGACTGGTGTCAAAAGCACCACCTGTAGTAAAACCACTTGAAGAAGCAGTTTTACCCGTGATGTAAACATTACCAGCACCATCTGTGTCCACAGCATAACCATAATCATTACCACTGCCACCAAAATAAGTGCAGGCAGAAAGAGTACTCAAAGTATTATCAAACTTAGCCACAAAACTATCATATGCAACACCAGTCAAATTCTGCTGATAACCATATTCTGTGACTGCAGCAAAGTCAGTTGATGTTGTAGAACCCGTGACAAAAACACTACCATCACCCGCAACAGTTATACCATAGCCATAATCATTATCACCAGAACCACCCAGATAGGTGCAGGAAAGCAACTGACTCAAAGCAGAATTATATTTGGCCACAAAAACATCCCCAGTACCACCCCGCGTATTATCATAAACCCCTGAATTAACTGGGAAATCTGCTGAACTGGTGTATCCAGTTACATAAACACTACCATCACTTGCAACTGCTATATCATACCCATAATCCTGACCAGAACCACCCAGATATGTGCAGGCTAAAAGTTGAGACATGTTACTACTATAATGGGCAACAAAAACATCACTATAACCATTGGCAGTGCTATCAGCAGCATTTTTCACAGGCAGATCTGCAGAAGTAGTGGATCCCACCATATAAAAACTACCATCCGGAGCCACAACTACATTATTACCATAATCCCCGGCAATCCTATCAGTTGAATTACCCCCAAAAAAAGTAGAACTGATTAGCGATCCATAAGGGACTTCATAATTAGCAGTTATATTATTAATGACACCATTACCGTTAACAGCATCATCACCCTGCTTATTGCCATTATTAGAATACAAATAATTATGAGTAACAGTATTAGAAGATCCAACTACATTAACCGCATACCCCACCGGATCCGCAACTATAACATTGCCGGACACAAGACAACCAGAACCTCCTATAACAACACCCGATTTATCAGTACTGCTGATAAAAAGACCAGAAACATTGGTTCCAGAGCCAGCAGCCAGAATAATAAAAGAACCATTCCGAATTGTTCCAGTTTTATCACTGCTCGTGATATTCAAGGGACGATCAATATACATATCCTTACCAATGATCGTACCAGAATAATCTAATACATCACCGGATTGAATACTCGAATCATTAATGTAACCAGACTCATTGAAATAATTATCATACGACTCATTTGAGATATTATAAACATTGGCCGCACTAACCGCACCAACACTACAAACAAAAAACAAAAATAATGCCAACAACACTAAAATCATTAATTTACCATTATTCCTTTTCACCAACATTACTAAAACTCCACATATTTTTATCAGATAATAAATCAAGTATACTTTAATTATTTTCAAATATAGTTTAATTATTGGCGCAATATATAAAGTTTACGATCCCGTGAAAATGAAATTCTTATTGAAGGTTAAGTAAAGGGTATCAACAAAATACTTTTAAATATAATTTGTCTTTATTTGCAAAAAGGACAATAATAAACTAATTTAGTACAGATTAATTGCCAAAAAGCAATATAAACCTAACAAACCCAATCCCATTTGCCAATAACCTTAAAAAAAAACTTATCCACAACCAAAAAAAACCTAAAATCTTGCAAAAAAATTTGAAAAATACAAATGGAAAAATAGTCTAACCCTAAAAAATAGGTTTGTGGAAAAAATATGGAATCTAAAAAAACAATACCAATGATTTTCCATTCCTTTTATACCAAATAGAGTAAGGGAATTAAATCCCTAATCTATTTGACTTTTCACAGCATAGTCCTTTTTCTGGATTTATTCAGTGCTTTTTTTAATGTGTGATCCATGGAGTATAGTTCACATTTCCCTGAATCTGCACAGCAGGGTCGTCATTGGATCCCCACCAGTTACTGGTAGCGTTGAGTGTGTTGTTGGTTCCAGCATACGTCAAACCATACTGACTACCTGTAATGCTGTTATTATTAACCACATTACTGGAACTATCCGTATCCACACGCACACCAACCGGATTGTCAGTGATATTATTAGACAACACCTGATTGTTCAGGGAAGTATCCAACACACAAACACCAATCCAACCACTGCCCGTCACCAAATTAGAAGAAACAAGATTACCACTGGCATTTTGCAGGAGTATTCCAATATTATTTCCAGAAATCTCCGTATTATTATCAATGGTGTTGTTATCAACACCCACAACAATAATTCCATGATAAATATTGTTCCGGATAGTATTCTGACTCACAGTGACATTATAAGCACCATTCTCAATTAGAACACCTTCCTGGCCGTTAGCAGAAATCAAGTTACCCATTATAGTAGAGTCATGAGCATTATTAGCCCAAACACCCAACCATCCATTACCAGATACAGTATTGTTACTAATCTGACAATTGGATGAGGAAGCTAAACCCACACCAACCTGGTTACCTGAGATATTACCATTACCAGTAACCTGAACCAAGGAACTATTCGAGATGTAAACACCATTACGAAGGTTATTCACCAAACTGTTACCACTCACAACAATATTTGAACTGTTCTCAATGAATATCCCTTCTGGATTATTGGAAACAGTGTTTCCATCAGCGATTGTGTTATTTACACCATTGTAAACCCAAATTCCAGCCCAATCATTACCGGTGACATTGTTACCCTGCACTGAGTTACCAATAGCATAGAACAAGTCAATACCAATGTTATTTCCTGAGATCTCAGTATTCTGCGAAATAACATTACCACTACAAGTAGCGTCAGGTATGAGTATACCATTCCAGGTGTTGTTTCTCACAATATTTCCACTAATCACATTGTTATTTGCATTATTCTGCAACACTATACCTTCCTGATTACCAGAAACAGTGTTAGCATTACCAATCGTGTTGTAAGTGGCATTATATAACCAAATTCCAGCCCAATCATTGCCAGTGACGTTATTTCCTTCTACAACGTTTAATGTAGCATAATAAAGTTTGATACCCACATCATTACCAGAAACCTCAGTGTTATTTACAATCCGGTTACCAGTACTGGATGCATCAAGGACAAGAACACCATTCCACGTGTTATTTCTAATAACATTATTAATGATAATGTTGTTATCAGAATCACCCTGAATAAGTACCCCTTCTAAATTATTCTGTATGGTATTGTTACTGATGTTACAATTATCTGCATCCTGGAAACAAACTCCACAAGAACCACCAGAAATCACAAAACCATAGATTGTAGTTCCACTACCACTACCAGTCACCCAAAACACCGGAGAAGATGAATTCAATGCTGAAATATTCACAAGCCCTAACGCGCTTAATATTAAATTTTTGTTAACCACCACATTCTCAGTATAACTACCCCCATTAACAGTTATTGTATCACCATTAATGGTGTTGACATCATCAATGGCTGCCTGAATGGTACTGTAAATCAAACCAGACCGATTATTAAATACTAAAATCGGATAACATGGATGACCCTGCCAAGTCGGCGTGGTAAACCCAGTTGCATTCGAATAATAATACACAATCAGATTGGTGCATCCTTGAGCCCAGTTGCTGCCCACAGTCGGAGCATTACCTTTGAACACCATTGAGGTCATGTTGGTGCAACCAAAGAATGCATTATTACTGATGCTAGTCACTCCACTACCAATAGTCACTGAAGTCAAAGCAGTGCAGCCATTGAACGCATAGAAAACTATATTGGTCATCCTGTCTGGTATAATCACTGAAGTCAAAGCAGTGCAACCGTTGAACGCATAGCCACCAATGTTGGTCACTCCACTACCAATAGTCACTGAAGTCATTTTGGCACAGTTCTGGAATGCATAGTAACCTATATTGGTCACGCTGTCTGGTATAATCACTGAAGTCAAAGCAGTGCAACCATTGAACGCATAATCACCTATGCTGGTCACTCCACTACCAATAGTCACTGAAGTCATTTTGGCACAGTTCTGGAATGCATAGTAACCTATATTGGTCACGCTGTCTGGTATAATCACTGAAGTCAAAGCAGTGCAACCATTGAACGCATAATCACTGATGCTCGTCACACCACTACCAATAGTCACTGAAGTCATGTTGGTGCAACCAGAGAATGCAGAACTACCTATGCTAGTTACGTTGTTCGGTAATGTGACAGAGTTCAGGGCAGTGCAACCAGAGAATGCAGAACTACCTATGCTGGTCACTCCACTACCAATAATCACTGAAGTCAAGCTCGTACAACCCTTGAACGCATTGTTACCAATGCTGGTGACACAGTTAGGTATAGTCACTGAAGTCAAAGTGGTGGAACCTTGGAAAGCGTTATTCGCAATGACAGTAACAGGTAATCCATCGATCTCTCCAGGAATAACCACATCAACAACAGATCCGGTGTAACCAATAATAGTTATTGAGGTTCCGTTGCCGGTATACGAGAAGCCATCAGCCCTTACAGGAGTTACATTTATATACGCTGTTTTTAACTCTTCATCATTACCAAAACCAAATGGGTTGCTTACTGTCAGTTTGACTGTGTATGTCCCCACCTGATCATAAATCCAAGTCGGATTCTGGAGTGTGCTATCTATTGTACCGTCGTTGTTGAAATCCCAAGCCCAAGCTGTAGCAGACATGGACTGATCAGTAAACTGCACAGTCAACGGAGTATTTCCAGAGATGGCACTAGTGGAAAAATTTGCCACCGGAGCTGATACCTGATAACATGGCAATCCCTGCCAAGTCGGCGTGGTGAACCCAGTTGCATTTGGATAATAATACACTGTGCCTCTTTCAGCCCAAAACATACCCACAGTTGTTGGCGCGTTACCTTTGAAAATTATAGAGGTCAAAGCATTACAGTAACCAAAACAATTTTCCCCAATATAGTTCAAGTTTTTGGATAACGTAACAGAGGTCAAACCACTACATTGATGGAACGCATAAGCGTCAATCCAAGTAATAGTGTCCGGGATAATAATCGAAGTCAGGGCACTACAACCCAAGAACGATTCCATATTGATTTCGGTCACATGACTACCGAAGATAATTGATTCTAGGGAAGTGCACTGCTTGAACGTAGACGAACCCACAGCGAATAATCCCTCACCTAATGTCGCATTTTTCAGGTTAGAACAGTATGAAAACACAAAGTAACTGAGGTCAGTCACGCTGTCCGGGATGACTATCGAAGTCAGGCCGTTACATGAGCTGAACGCATATGGACCGATGGTGGTCACACTATTTGGAATAGTTATTGAGGTAATGCTGTTAATACTAGAGAACACCCATGCATCAATTTTCACCACAGGCAAACCGTCAATGGTGCTGGGTATAACAACCCTACCACCAGACCCAACATACCCAGTGATAGTAATTGAACTACCATTACTGGTATATGTGAAGTCACTGGCCGGTGAAAACTCACTTACATTAATATATCCTTCTTTAATTTCATCATCACTACCAAAAGCGTTAGTTGTAGTCAATTTAACCGTGTAATTTCCTTTTGTTTGGTAAGTGTAGGTAGGATTTTGCTCAGTACTATCAATCACTCCATCATTGTCAAAGTCCCAAGCCCAAGCTGTAGCATACAAAGAATGGTCAGTGAATTGTACAGTTAATGGAAGAAGTCCACTTGTAATGCTTGAAGTGAAATTAGACACCGGAGGAAGAGCAGAAAATACTATGTTTGAAGATTTTGTACTGTTTCCCAATGGATTACTCACATTAAGAGTAACCGTATAATTACCCACACTGGTGTAAGTGTAGTTAGGGTTTTGCTCTGTACTGTCTACTATTCCATCACCATTGAAATCCCATTCCCAAGCAGTAGCACCACCATAGGTAAGGTCGGTGAAGTGAATAGTCACTGGCACACCAGCCTCAGTCCTGTCGGCACTGAAATCAGCACCCGGAACAAACATATTGAAAGCATACAACTTACCATCATAACTTCCAATGTATAATGTTCCATCAGCACCAATAGCCGGAGAACCATAAATGTACCCTCCAGTGGTGTAATTCCATTTTACTGTCCCATCAGGATTCAAAGCATAGACATTATTGTCCCTACTTCCAATGTAGATAATCCCATCAGCACCAATTGCCGGATGACCATAAATCCAGCTCCCAGTAGTGTAGCTCCATTTGAATTTTCCATCAGGACTCAAAGCATAGATTTTGCTGTCTCTGCTTCCAATATAGATAGTTCCATCAGCACCAATAGCCGGAGAACCATAGATATAACTTCCAGTGGTGTAATTCCACTTGAAAGAACCATCCGGATTCAAAGCATAGAGTTTTTTATCATAACTTCCAACATAAATAGTTCCATCAGCACCAATAGCCGGAGAACCATAAATTCTTCCACCAGTAGTGTAACTCCATTTGAATTTTCCACTAGGACTCAAAGCATACAACTTACCATCATAACTTCCAATATAGATAGTTCCATCCGTAGCAATGGCAGGTGTGGCATAGTAAATGTAGTTTCCAGTAGTGTAACTCCATTTGAATTTTCCATCAGGACTCAAAGCATAGAGTTTTTTATCATAACTTCCAACATAAATAGTTCCATCAGCACCAATAGCCGGAGAACCATAAATAGCTGCACCAGTGGTGTAATTCCACTTTAATGTACCATCCGGATTCAAAGCATAGACATTATTATCCAGGCTTCCCACATAGATAGTTCCATCCGTTCCAATAGCCGGAGAACCATATATAGCAGATCCAGTATGGTAAGTCCATTTCACTGTTCCATTAGGATTTAAAGCATACACATTACCATCACCGCTTCCGATGTAGATGGTTCCATCGGATGCTATGGAAGGACCAGCATACGATATACTAGCTCCAGTAGTGTAACTCCATAATATAATGTTATTTTGTGGTCCAACATAGTCTGATAGGCCAGTGTTGTTGATGTCTCCACCAAATTTAGGCCATGAAGTATCAGCAAGACCAGCTAATAAAACATTGACATATCCAGTTTTCACCTCATCATCACTACCTGCAATATTAGTGGCAGTAAGTTTCACAGTGTAATTACCCACAGCACTGTAAGTCCAGGTAGGATTCTGCAAAGTACTATCAATTACACCGTCGTTGTCAAAGTCCCAACTCCAGCTGGTGGGGTCGTTACTGCTGGTGTCTGTAAACTGCACAGTCAAAGGATTAACCCCATTAACTGGTGAAGCTGTAAAGTCAGCAACAGGAGTTACAACTTCATTAACTGTGATGTAATTAGTTTTAACTTCCTCATCTGATCCATCCAGATTAAAGACTGTTAATTTCACGGTGTAATTCCCTGGAGTGTTGTAAGTCCAGGTTGGATTTTGCAGGGTACTGTCCCACATTCCATCATTTGTAAAGTCCCAGGCCCACAATTTAGGACTATTACTGCTGGTGTCATTAAACTGCACAGTCAAAGGAGCATAACCACTTACAGGCGTAGCTGTGAAATTTGCAACCGGCAAAGGATCCACATTAACCATAATGTAGCCAGTTTTAACCTCATCATCACTACCCACAGAATTAGTGGCAGTAAGCTTCACACTGTAATTACCAGCAGTACTGTATGTCCAGGTAGGATTCTGCAAAGTACTATCAATCACACTGTCATTATCAAAGTCCCAGGCCCAACTAGTAGGGTTGTTCAGTGATGTTTCATTGAACTGCACAGTCAAAGGAGCATAACCACTTACAGGCGTAGCTGTGAAATCAGCGACAGGCCCCGGTAACATATTCACTATGATAAAGTCAGTTTTAACCTCATCATCACTACCCATGGCGTTAGTTGTTGTGAGTTTTACAGTGTAATTACTTGCAGTATTGTAAGTCCAGGTAGGATTCTGCAAAGTACTATCCACAATTCCATCATTATCAAAGTCCCAAGCCCAACCAGTAGGATTATTACTGCTAGTATCATTGAACTGCACAGTTAAAGGTGAATTTCCAGTTACAGGTGTCGCTGTGAAGTTTGTTACTGGTGGCAAACCATAATTACCAGAAATGTTGCCACTTCCAGTTACTGCACTATCACCCTGCTTAGTACCATTATCTGAGTACAGGAAATTATTGGTAATGTTGTTGTTATAACAATAACCGCCCACATCGCCCACATTCACCGCATACACATCAGCACTGTTAATCCTATTGGAATCCACCAAATTATTATTAGATGATGAATACAGTTTCACACCTTCATTAGAAGCTGGAATAGCATCCACATTACTCCCCATAGATGCGGAATTATTACCTATAGTGGTTATGTTGTTGTTGGTAATGTTATTGTAGCAAGAAGCATAGGTCCCAATACCCATACTGTAGTTACCCACACCAGTAATCACATTCCCTGTAATGGTTTGGTAACACGCAAACCATAACTCCAACACATACACAATATGGGCTGCACCATAAACAGTGTTCCCTGTAACCAGGCTAGGTCCAAGTTCTATAACACCAGTATAACCAAAGTTTTCCAGGTATACCGGGTAGGAAAAGTGTGGTGCTACTGCACTAATATTGTTATCAGTAACTACCGTGTTTACTGCAAAGCTACTGACATGGAGACCATTGGCATAACTTTTTGTTTCATCATCTCTAATTCCCACGGTGCTGATATTGTTGTTTGAAACAACATTACCTGTAGCCGGAACAGAAGATGTTCCCCCAATATCTAAACCATAAGCATAGGAATAACCAGTAGTTGTGATATTGTTACCAGTCAGGTTATTACCACTGCTCTTCATTATACGAACACCAAGCAAAGTGTCGTAATCTCCATATATCAAGCCATAATTTGTGTTAATGGTGTTACCTGTGAGTGTGTTGTTGTTAGACCCGTTGGCTATGAATAAACCTATGGTCGGGTATACTCCAGGCTCCGGATATGCAGTCCAGTCTACATCCGCAGAAGCACCAGTAGTATTTATAGTGTTGGAATTAAACAGGTTAAAACTGGAATTTTCCAGATAAACACCATGATTAAAACCTCTACTTTTACCAGTCCCGGCACCAGTAGTTAAAATGGTATTGTCTAAAAACTGATTATTAACCGAATTAACCAGATGCACACCATAACTTTGACTGTTCTGATTAGTTATGATAACATTATTAGCAACAGTACAATTCTGCGTACCATAAAGAACAACAGAACCATCACTAACTGCACCATTATGATTAGTGTTATTAATAACCAGATTTGTTATATTAGTTCCCGAACCCTCCTGCAAGATAGTAATAGTACCATTCAAGAGGGTTCCCGTCTTATCACTGCTAGTTAGATTTAAGGGACGATCAATATACATGTCCTTACCAATAATCGTACCAGAATAATCTAACACATCACCAGATTGAATACTCGTATCATTAATGTAACCAATCTCATCGAAATAATTACTATACGATTCATTGGTGATGTTATATACATTGGCCGCACTAACCGCACCAACACTACAAACAAAAAACAAAAATAAAGTCAACACTAAAATTATTAATTTACCATTATTCTTTTTCACCAACACTACTAAGCCTCCTCATGTTTTATCAATTAATAAATCAAGTATACTTTAATTTTTTTCAAATATAGTTTAATTATTGGTATAATATATAAAGTTTACGATCCCGGTGAAAATGGAAACTTATTGAAGGTTAAGTAAAGGGTATAAACAAAAATACTTTTAAACATAATTTGTCTTTATTTGCGAAAAAACAATAATAAAACCAATTAAAACAGGATTAATTGTCCAAAAACCAACAATAACCTTACAAACCCAATTTCATATGCCAAAAACCTTAAAAAAACTTATCCACAACATTAAACCTAAAACCTAATATAAAAAAACAGATGATAAAACAATAGTCTAACCCGAAAAAATAGGTTTGTGGAAAAAATGGATCTAAAAAACAATACCATAATTTTCCATTCCTTTTATACAAAAATAAAGTAAGGGATTAAATTCCCCTTAATCTATTTTGATTTTTCACAGTTTAATCATTTTCTGGATTGTTTCTGTGGCTTTTTTAGTGTGTGATCCATGGAGTATAATTCACATTTCCCTGAATTTGTGCACCAGGGTCATTGTTTGATCCCCACCAGTTGTTAGTGGCATTTAAGGTGTTGTTGGTTCCAGCATAGGTTAACTGCCATTGACTGCTATTTTCTATGTTGTTGTTGTTCACTAAGTTAGTGGAGCTATCTGTGTCTACACGAATTCCAATGGGATTACTAGTGATGTCATTGTACAATATCTGATTGTTCAAGGAAGTATCCAGAAGGCAAATTCCCATCCATCCACTATTTGATACCGGGTTCGAGGTTATGTTGTTTCCGTTGGCATTTGAAAGTAGTATTCCAATATTATTTCCAGATATTTCAGTGTTATTGTTGATTGTATTGTTGTTGGCGCCGATGAGGATTATTCCATGTAGTGTGTTGTTTTTGAGGGCATTCTGGGTTACAATGATGTTGTAGGCGTTGTTTTCTATGAGTATTCCTTCAGCATCGTTATTGGATATCACATTACCACTTATTATGGTGTCGTGTGCATTGTTAGCCCAAATACCAATCCAGGAGTTACCTGTGATATTATTGGAGTTGACTAAACAATCTGAAGATCCTGCTAATCCCACACCTACCTGGTTGCCTGAGATATTATCGTTGCCTGTCACCTGAACAAGGGAACTATTAGAGATGTAGACTCCATTTCTGAGGTTATTGACCAAACTGTTATTATTCACAGAGACATTTACACTGTTTTCAATGAATATACCTTCCGGATTATTGGAAACAGTGTTTCCATCCACAATTGAGTTATTTGAACCATTATAGATCCAAATTCCAGCCCAGCCATTTCCAGAAGCATTATTGCCCCGAATAGTGTTCCCGATGGCGTAGAACATGTTAATACCAACGTTATTTCCTGAAACATTATTATTAGATATGGTGTTGTTGTTGCAAGTTGCATCGGAGATAAGTACACCATTCCAAGTGTTATTTCCAACAATGTTCCCGATGACATTATTGTTACTGGAATAATTTTGCAATACAATTCCTTCCGGATTACCGGAAACAACATTTGCATTACCTATAACGTTGTTTGAGGAATTATATAACCATATTCCAGCCCAACTATTCCCCATAACATTGTTACCTTCAACTATGGTTTGCAGGGCATTGAACAGATCTATTCCCACTTTATTTCCTGAAATTTCTGTGTTATTTGAGATTATATTGTTGTTACTAGTTTCATCTGGGATGAGTATACCATTCCATGTGTTGTTTGTAACAGTATTCCCTGTGATGTTGTTATTACTTGTATTGTTTTGTAGAACAATTCCTTCTTGATTACCTGAAACATAGTTATTTGAAACCAGATTTCCTGTTGAAGTGTTTTCAAGAAGAATTCCATAGTTTAGGTTCTGATTATTGGAAATGTTGTTGTTTTTAATATTGTTATTTTTACTGCGATAAAGGTGGATTCCACTAGAATTTCCTGAACCAGATATAATAGAACCCTGAATTATATTGTCATTTACTGTATTATTGTTGGAATTGGTGTATAATTTTATTCCATCGTTTCCTTCGGGGATTGAATCGCCATTAGGAATGTGTACTGCAGAATTATCACCAGTAATGGTGATGTTGTTCTGACTGATATTATTGTATTTAGAACCAATTGTAGCAATACCTAAACTGTAATTTCCCACACACGTAAGTACGTTGTTGGTGATGGTATGGTCACTGGCAGCGTATAATTCGATTGCGTAGTTTATATTGGCCATTACATTTACAATGTTTCCAATGATACTGACGTTTTCCAGTCCTCCATAGTTTTCCAGGTAGATTCCGTAGGCATAGTTATTGGCACTGGAATTTATCTGATTTCCAGAAACAATGGTGTCTTCTGAATATGCACTTACTTTAACTCCATTTGCACAGCTGTCTCCAGAGGTATTGATATTGTTGTTTGAAATAACATTCCCTGAACATATGGACTCATCATCTGCACCCATAACTTCCAGACCATAACCATATGTATAACCTGTGGTGTTGATGATGTTACCAGTAACATTGTTTCCACTGCAATCCTCACACAAGCGGACACCAAGGATGGTGTCTAAACCTGATGCACTCATAGAATTGTAATCTGTAATTATAGTGTTATTTTTGATTATGTTGTTGTTAGATCCATCAAATAGGAACACTCCCAGAGTGGGGTAAATTCCTGGTTTGGGGTAGGGTGACCAATCAATATTTCCTGCAAAACCAGTTGTATTTATAGTGTTATAACCCAACACATTGGAACTGGAACCTTCCACGTAAACACCATAAGTGGTGCCAGTACCTGTACCTTCAGTGGTTACATTGTTATCATTGATTTGATTGTTATTGGAACCGCTCATTAAGTGAATACCATAACTGCCTGTTTTACCTAGGGCGGTAAAGTTATTGTTTGTAATATTGTGACCGCTAGCCAGATACAACTCTAAAGCATATGCTTCATTAGCTGTTGCAGTTACATCGTTACCAGTGATAGTGATGTTATTAGGTTGTTGGAAGAAATTTTCCAGATAGACACCATAAGCAAAATTATTTGCTTTGGCACTGATATCATTACTTGAAACAAGAGTGTTTTTAGTATATGCACTTACCTTAACACCGTTGGCATAACTATTTCCAACTGTGTGGATAGTATTTTTTGAAAGAATATTTCCAGATGATTCCAAACAACCATAAGTTCCTACGATTTCCACACCATAAGCATAGGAAAATCCATTGGTGTTAATTACATTACCTGTGAAATTATTTCCACAACTTTCCTGGTGTATACGAACACCTAAAAGAGTGTCAAACCCCGTGGTACTGTGTATCAAATTGTAATTTGTGGTTATAGTGTTATTTGTGAAATTATTGTTGTCAGAAGCACTGTACAAGAACACACCAGTTGTAGCATACACTCCACCATTCTGCCAAGTTGACCAGTCAACATCAGCTGAAGATCCAGTTGTTTTTATGTTATTTGAATCAAATTGATTAGAACTGGATTCTTCTAAATAAACACCACAAGTGTATTTACCATTACCTTTTTTTGCAGAACCCGTGCCATCACCAGTGGTGGTGATATTATTTCCATTGATTTTATTGTTATTAGAATCAATTAAACAAATACCATAACTACTATATCCTTCTTGACTTGTGATGATCACATTGTTGGTTATGGTGTTGTTGTCTGATTCAGTGATGACTATAGTTCCCGGAGCAATGTTTCCATTGTGGTTAGTGTTGTTGAATACCAGATTGGTAATATTAGTCCCTGAACCACTAGTTAGAATGTTAATGGTTCCATTAAAAATAGTTCCTGTCTTATTACTACTAGTTATGTTCAGAGGACGATCAATATACATATCTTTATTTTTTATTACTCCTGAACAATCTAAAACATCTCCACCAACGATGTTCGTATCGTTAATATATCCAGATGCGTTGAAATAATTATTATACGATTCATCAGTGATGTTATATACATTAGCCGCACTAACTGCACCAATAGTAGCGCAAGATAACAACAAACAAGTTATTATCATAGTGAGCTTAATTCCTTTTCGCAATTTTTTCCCTCCTTGATCATTTCCTTTAATAAAATTTACTTTAAATAGATTATATTTAAATATTTCCATTATACTTTAAAATAATTCAAGTAAAGTTTATATAATAGTAAGTCCAAGGAATGGTTGATAATCCATATACCTACAATAAAAATATGACACCCGTAGGGTCCAGTAAACCTCCTTAGTTTTCCTAATGGTGTCAAAATTAAGGGACCCTAAAACCAGACGGGTCCCTTAAACCCTATTTTAATATAAAAAGAAATTCCCACAAACTTTGGGGACAAACAGTGAAACTAACCACCATCCACCCTGCAGTCTATGTTTTATACTACTTCATCCTGATAATATTCGCATTCTTATACAACGATCCCTACTATCTTATATCATTTTTAATTTGTATCTCAGTTTTAATAGCATTACAGGGCATCAGCCAGGAATTTAAAAGCATAATCAAGTTTTTCATTCCCATGTCCATTCTGATTATCATTTTAAATCCACTAACATCCCACGTTGGAACCACCCAGATATATATTGTGGGAAACTTCTCCATCACACTGGAAGCACTGGTTTATGGAATTTTAATGAGTGTTTCCCTGTTAATTATATTGTTAGTATTCTCATCTTACAATCGAGCTGTTTCATATCAGGAAATGCTTTACCTTTTTTCAAAGCGCTTCCCCCATATCTCAATGGTAATCATAATGGCACTGCGTTTTGTTCCCCTGTTAAGCTACAGATTAAGTGAGGTAAATAAGGTCTCAAGTTTCAATGAAAAGAAAACTACCGATGGAAAATGTGAATCCAGGATTGAAAAAATTAAAAAAACCGCAAATATGTTGGCAGTGGTTGTTTCATGGTCCCTTGAAGAATCCATGCTCACTGCAAAGTCAATGAAAGCCAGGGGATACGGCATTAAAAGGAGAACCAATTATCTTTCATATAAAATCAAAAAAATCGATTACATCTTTTTTCTATTCATAGGGATAACCGTCATGATAAGCATCTTTGGTCTCCTGGAGGGATACGGTAGAATAGATGTTTACCCCACCATTAGCTTCAATATTTCAGAAAACATTCTGAACATTTACTACCTTGCATTTCTGTTTTTATTGAGTCCAATCATTTATTTAGAACTAAAAGAAAGGCTTTTATGGCTAAATTAGAACAATAAAAGAACTGATCAAGTAATATGTGATTTTTAAATCTTTACTGTCGGATTATTTAAGTTACCGTACCTGGAAAAATTTACCCATACTGAGAGTTTACTTATACGAGAATATTGAGGAGGATTATTAAATGAGTTTAATAAGATTTGAAGATTTCAGTTTCAAATACCCCCATAATGAGAATACACTTTCTAATATCACTCTGGATGTGGATGAAGGAGAATTCATTTTACTGTGCGGACCTTCTGGTTCAGGTAAAACAACTCTTTTAGCTAATCTTAAAAATGAAATACGGCCCAAAGGAGACTCAAATGGTATTATTTATTATGATGGAGAAAATATAAAGGATCTAGAAGATGAAAAATCCGCCTCACAGATCGGATTTCTGTTTCAAAATCCTGAAGATCAGATGGTTTCCGATAATGTTCTCCAGGAAATTGCTTTTCCCCTGGAGAATATGGGCCTATCCACCGGTGAAATTCGAAACAGAGTTGCAGAGATGACTGCATTTTTCGGCCTGGATAAACATTTATATAAAAAGGTCAATGAACTATCTGGAGGTCAAAAACAGCTGGTTAACCTTTGTTCACTCCTGGTTTTAAAGCCCAGACTACTCCTCTTAGACGAGCCCACATCACAGCTTGACCCCATCGCGGCCTATGATTTTTTGTCCATTCTCAGAAGGTTGAATGAGGAGTTTTCCATCACCATAATTGCCACGGAACATAAAATAGATAACATGTTTCCTTTTATTGATAAAGCAGTGTTCTTAAGGGATGGAAGTATAAAGTACTGCGATAAACCACGCAGTATATGTTCTGAAGCATGTACAGATAATATTTTCAGTAATTACCTCCCCTATGTAACACGGATAAACTTCCTCCTCCAGTCCAAATATGATTTTTTAGGTGAACTGGATATCCCACTCAATATAAGGGAAGGACGTGCCAATCTAAATCTTTTAAATAATGAATTGAAAAAATCTCAAACATCCCTATACCCTATAGACGCTACAGTATCTATAAACCCCACAATATCCTCAGATTACAATAAAGATGAAAATGAAAATGGAAATGAAAGCCAAGTGAATTCATCCCAGAATACCCTGATAAACTGTAAAGATATCTGGTTTGGTTACGTACCAGAAAATATTGTTCTAAAGGGAATTTCTATGGATATCCACCAGGGCGAATTCATCAGTATACTGGGAGGAAACGGAACCGGTAAAACAACCCTATTACAAATTTTAGCCGGACTTATTAAGGCAAAAAAAGGCAAAGTCAATTATCGAAAAAATTTAAAAATGGGATATGTCCATCAGAACCCCATGATTCATTTCAGGCAGGAAACAGTCCTGGAAGAGTTTTCAGAATTCTCCCCAGAAATTACCCAAACCCATCAATCTAGGATTAAAACAAGAGATAATCATAAAAAAGGATTTAAAATATTTAAATCAATTTTTAAATCCAGAAAAACGAACGATCCCATAATACAACCCCCGAACAATACCCTCTCTAAATCTTTAAATTCAAGCCCCAGTGTCCTCTTTGAAGATGAAAAAATCCGATTTGAAGATGAAAAAATGGAACTGATTGAACTTTTCGGATTGTCCCATCTTCTGGATAAACATCCCTACGATTGTAGTGGAGGCGAACAAGAAAAAATAGCCATTGTAAAAGCGCTGTTAACACGCCCAGATATTCTGTTTTTGGATGAACCAACCAAAGGTATTGACCCGGTTAGTAAGTTACATCTTGCAGATTTAATGAAAAAATTACAAAACAACGGTTTAACCATTGTGATGACCACTCATGACATTGATTTTGCAGCAGAATACTCTAAAAGATGTATGCTGCTCTTTGATGGAGGAATACAGGTTGATGATTATCCCCGGGCAATTTTTTCCAACAATAATTTTTATACCACCTTCGTAAACAGAATGGTTAAGGATTACCTGCCCGATGGCATTACCATGAGCGATGTGAAGAAGGAATGGGTAATCTGAGAATTCTATTTTTTTTAACTTATTTTTCGTGATTTTCACCTATTCTCGGGGTAATTGTAACTCATTTTTCATGATTTTCAACTAATCTTCGAGGTAATATCCAGCTGCGATAGATACCATAAACCAGTAGCACCATCAGTAAGAATGCAGATAGTAGTTTAGCTGAAAAAGGAATGAAACCAGTGTAAGCATTCAGGTCACTGACTGTAACCGCGTGGAGGAAAAAATCACTGAATAGATTGACAGCGTAACCCACAATAAGGGACACAACCACAATGGATGATAAGTAGATGGTAAAAAATCTTTTTTTGAATTTGGCCAGTATCATGGACAATGCTGCCATGTTGGTGGCGGGACCAGCATAGATGAAAACCAGTATGCTTCCTGGTGTGAATCCCATGAATATGAAGGCCAGTGCAAGGGGAATGGAAGCTGTGGGACAGACATATATTGGAATCGCCACTAAGAGGAGTATAAAAAGGGATAAAACTGGATCAGATGCAAAGGTCCTTAAAAAATCCCAGGGCATCCCCATACTCACCAGGGTACCCATCAATGCAGCGAATAGAAGTCCAATTAAAAGAGATGTGGAAACTTCTGAAAATGTGTCTTTAAATGAGTACCTAAAAACTTCCTTAAGTTTATCATATACCTCATCTGCCCTATCAGTGGTTTCATCTGCCATATCTCTGGGCTCAGAATGTTCCTCTTCCGAATGATTATAATTATCAGTAACAGTATCTGCAAAGTCAAGGAGTTCCTGGTTACAACCACCACAGTGTCCACCATCCAGACTGTCAACAGTACAATGTGAATTATTTGAATTTTTAAAACTACCAGACTCTGTTTGAGGATTATGTTCAGTTAAAGTTACCTTATTCATTGCTTGGTCATCATCTCCAAATAAGTGTACCAGAATCCCAGCAGTTACTCCAGAAATTGCTGCTACAACCGGGCGCATTAAAGTTAAAGGAAGACCCAGAAAGGAGTAAGAGGGTACAATGGAACTTACACTGAAACCGGATGTTGAAACCAAAAATGCAGCTGAAACTGAATCCCGGATCCCCTTATCTTTTAATGCTATGGCTGCTGGTACAATTCCACAGGCACAGATAGGGAGAGGTAACCCAATAATGATTCCCTTAAATATTCCACCTATAGTTGAATTACCTACTAATTTCCCCAGTAAATGAGAAGGTAGGAGAATGTGAATAAATCCTGCCAGTAAGAATCCTAACAAAATAAAAAATGAATTTTCAATTAGTATCTGGTAAAAAAATTGCAGGAAATTCACACTGAAACTCATAAATTACGCCTTTAGGACACTGTCAAAAACTGGGGGTTGAAATTTGTGATTGGATAAACAATTGTTTGATTTCTGTTTAAACTCATTATTCTTGGAAATATCTCTTAAATTATTCCATGTAATTACGCACTTAATAAGTGAATAACAGCATAAGTTAATCACTTAGTAACTGTTTAACTTCATCCCATAATTCGGGATATTCACGTTCCAAATATTCATGTAGAACATTACTTATCTCTTTACTTCTACTGAATTGTGGCGTGGTTTCACTAATATAATCTAAAACAATTTTAGAAGCTAAATCCCAAAAACTGATTCTGGGCTGTTTCATATTCTTCTCATATAACTCCTCTAAACGCATAACATTAACTTTTTCAGTTTTTTCAATATATTCACTTTTAGCTCCATTAATTTCATGTTTTTCAAACATACTTCCCATATCTGAACCTAATCCCCCTTTTTTATCAGCCATTATTCTCACGCTCCAGGAATTCATGTGCCAATTTCACATAAGCCTTACTACCTGCACAATCAGGATCATATATCACAGCAGGCATCTTAAAACCAGGAGCTTCAGTAAGTTTCACATTATCAGGAATAATTGATTTGAATAAATCATCCTTGAAATATTTGGTAACTTCCTTTTTAACATCCTTAGCAATTCTTGTGTTTGCCTTAAAACGTGTGATTAAAACCCCTTTTATTTCAATGGGACTGTTGAGGTCATCTCTAATAATATTCATGACTTTAAGAAGATCTGCCATACCTTCAAGTGCGAATGGATCAGCCGGGATAGGTATAATTACACTATCAGCTGCAACCAAAACATTAGTCGCCAGAATATTTAATGTCGGTGCGCTATCAATAAAGATATAATCATAATCCTCTGTTATATTTGCTAATTTATTTTTTAAAACACTTATTGAGGCAGTTTGGCTGATTAAATATCCTTCAATTCCTGAAAGTTTAATATTGCTTGGAATAACATTTAACCCGGGATATTTAGTTTTAAGTATTGCATTATTAATATCAATCTTTTCATGGATAACATCTCGCATGGTATTTTCCATTTCCAGCTTCATTAGTCCGGTGTAAGTAGTTGAATTTCCTTGAGGATCAAAGTCAACTAATAATATTTTTAATCCTTCCATACTTAATGCCACTGCCAGATTCACCGCGGTTGTTGTTTTTCCAGAACCGCCTTTTTGGTTTAGCACTGCAATTATTTCCGTCATTTTTTTTACTCCTACTCATATCCAGATTTTAAGTAAGTAACTGAACTTTTCCAGGTTTTCCTGTAATTTTTCTTTAATTTCAACTCATTAATTGGGATTTACTTACTATCATTTTAGTACATTCGATTTGGAAACCCATTTTAATAATATACCAATATTTAATCAATGTTATTAACTTCTTCACTTATAACGTTAAGTACTTATAAAGTGATTAAGTTAATAAGTTGATAATTATAAAAATAGATGCTGTCAAAAATGGACCATAATGCCTTCTTTTTAAAAAAAATAATTATGAATAACATTTAAAATCTTCCCCTGGATTCCATTGGTTATCTGAATATTTCCAGGTCCCATTCCACATTTTATCATTGACTGATGCAGATACAAAAGCTTCATCTTTTGATTTGAAGATTATAGAAGTCCAAATGAGTGATTGGTCTGTTATGTTCTCTTTTTCCGCAACATATGTTTTTACTATCCCATCCAACTGATTAAAGAGTTTACTCTCTTCAGTGGAGTTTATTCCAATATAACAGTCTGTGCAGCTTACACAGTTGGAACAGTCTGCCCCTATTCCAGTTAGGGAACTAAAAATGGTAGAAAAAACCATCAATCCGATTATTAATATAACTGCTATTAATACAATTTCCTTTTTCTTAATGGCCATGCTACTTCCTTGGTAAAATTTTGGTTAAAACTTAATGGATTAGTGGAAGAAAATCAGTACACCAACAAATTAAATAAGTTTAATCTAACCGATTTTCAGAGATTATGGGATGATTTAGCATCAATGATTTAAACACCCCATTCTAGTTAACCCCAATCATTTATTTATGATTGGAAGGTTTAAACAATGAAGATATGAATTTAAATACATTGGATTCGCTTTTTCTCTCAGGTAAATGTTCAAAGCCACAGTTAGGGCATCTAATCATTTTACAGTTATGTGTGAGACATCCCTGGCAGGTGGCTGTTTTTTCATTTTCATCAAATACATGACCACAAATTTTGCATTTCATATATAACTCCTAAAAGATCCTCAAATTCGGGACCCAATTTTATACTAAAAATGATCAATCCATACTAAAATATTTAAATAAATCCATTTCAGGATATTTAAATTACTTGATATTTGATAAATCACTTAAAATATGTTAATAATAAATCAATTAGGGGGTAACCAAGAGGTTTTTACTTTGGCAGAGGAGGATATATAACAGAACCCCCTAATTGTTAATTATTTAACTTTAAATATGAAAAAAGGGTTTTTATTTAATCCTTTTTCCATCATTTAATTTATCATTCAATCATTTTTCTTATCAGAGTCTCCATCTGGAGACTCAAGCTTTTCTTCATTAAGCTTCTTACCACTAATTCCACACCTTGAACTCATTAAATCACCTCCTTCAAGTTGATTCTTGATTTTTTTCACTGTAATTCATCAAAAAATTTTATTCAAATATCTTCAGCAGTTTACCATATTAGAATCCCAGAGCATCCACTCTAAAATCCAGAAACATTCCACTTAAATCCCCGGAACATTCCATTCTAAAATCCCAGGAGCATTCCTCCCTGGTAAACCACAAAGGAAACTGCATAGGCCACCACAAATGTGTAGACTGCAGCAAATGCTGGCCATTTCCAGGAGTTGGTTTCACGTCTTATGGTGGCTAATGTAGCCATACAGGGTATGTAAAGGAGTATGAATACCATGTAGGCATAGGCAGACAGGGGCGTGAATAATTCCTGCATCACTGCAACAAAACCTGGATCTTCTTCCGGCGATTTTTCTTCGGTGTTGGCTGCATCAGCAGATGATCCTTCCGCCGGAGTTTCATTTTGTGCCGGTTCAGTCTGAGCTGCTTCATTAACAGATGTTTCTCCATTACTATTTGTTGCATCTCCACCACCATCTTCACCCACTCCATAGAGGATACCAAATGTACTTACCACCACCTCCTTGGCCAGGAATCCGTAGATTATGGCCACTGTGGCCTGCCATTCCCCAAATCCGAGGGGTGCAAATACCGGGGCCAGGGTGGTTCCTATCTGTCCGGTGATACTGTCCTGGGATGCGTATTCCACTCCCACAGGGAGGCTACTGAGGGCCCAGATCACTATGGACAGTGCTAAAATTATGGTACCCGCCTTCTTCAAGAAGAGTGCTCCTCTTTCCCACATGTGGATGAGAGCACCCTTTACTGTGGGCAGCCTGTAGGGAGGCAGTTCCATTACAAATGGTGCTGACATTCCTTTGAACAGTGTTTTCTTGAATATGGCAGCCATTATAATTGCCACCACTATTCCCAGAAGGTACAGGGAGAATATAACCCATCCCTGGTATGCTGAGAAAAATGCAGCCACAATCAGAGCATAAACCGGTAGCCTGGCACTGCAGGACATGAAGGGAACAATCAACATGGTCAGTAGTCGATCTCTCTCATTTTCCAGGGTTCTGGTGGCCATTATTCCAGGTACTGCGCATCCAAAACCGAGTATCATGGGTATGAATGATTTCCCATGGAGACCAACCAGTTTGTGCATGAAACGGTCCATTACAAATGCAGCTCTGGCCAGGTATCCACTATCTTCCAGGACACTGAGTACTAAAAACAGTATGAAGATTATGGGTACGAATACCAGTACACCACCCACACCACCGATTATTCCATCAACAATGAATGATGTCAGGAATCCTTCACCCATATTAGCAGCTACTGTTTCTCCCAGCCAGCCAAAAGCGGTTTCAATATAGCCTCCCAATGGGTCACCCAGAGTGAAGGTTATCTGGAAAGTGAACCACATTATAAGGAGGAATATGGGTATCCCTAAATATTTATGAGTCACGATCCGGTCAATCATGTCGGATCTGGTGACTTTATCAATTTTAGGTTTTTTTACCGATTCAGAGACCAGTCCAGCTATGAAACCATAGCGTGCATCAGTAATAGCCGCATCGGCATCATCACCAAAAACATCATTGAAATGTTTTTGCATCTTTTTAACGTTCTGAAGTACTCTTTGACCTTTTCCAGACTCCTCAATTTTCTTCGTGATTTCTGGATCGTCTTCCAGTAGTTTAAGAGCTATCCAGCTTGAAGGCGCATTTAAAACAGATAGTTTCTCATCGGCAGAGAGGTCCTGGTCAATGATTTTTTGGATTTGCTGGATATGTTCTGAAACCTCGTTTCCATATTCCAGTCGGTCCAGCACAATGTTTGGTGATTTTGAAACTTTTGTTATGGATTGGAGGAGTTCTTCACCACCGGTTTCATCCACTGCTTCAATTTCAATCACCGGAACTCCTAAAAGTTCTGATAACTGTTTTTTGTTAATTTTAAGTCCTTTATCCCTGGCAAATTTGTTCATGTTAAGTGCTAAAACCAGGTTAGCACCTAATTCCATCATTTGAACAGTTAAATAAAGATTTCTTTCTATGTTGGCTGCATCAATAACATTAACAATAACATCTGGCTTTTCATCCACAATATAATCCCTGGAAACCACTTCCTCCACTGAGTAGGCAGTTAAACTGTAGTTACCTGGAAGGTCAACCACTTCCATTTCATACTGGTTGTACCTGAAGGTTCCTTCCTTTTTTTCCACGGTTTTACCGGGCCAGTTACCTACATGCTGCCTCATTCCAGTCCAGCGGTTAAAGAGGGTGCTTTTACCCACGTTGGGGTTTCCTGCCAGGGCTATTTTTATTTTTTCCATTTTCACTACCTTTTATTCATATTATTCAACTGGCTTCGACCATTATCTTCTGTGCCTGTCCTCGCCCCAGTATGAGGCGGGAACCCTTAACATCCACGATTAATGGCCCAGGGATGTCATTTTTTACTACCTTGATCTGGGAATCTTTGTATATTCCCATCTCCCGGAGTTTTTTTTCAAATTTACCCCCGTGCCATACCTGGACGATTTTCAGGTTTTCATTTTCTGAGGCCATTGCTAAACTCATCATTGTATCTCAATCTCGATTTTTTTGGCATCTTCCTTTCTGAGGGAAAGTGAATAACCTTTGATTTTAACTTCAATTGGATCTCCAAGGGGTGCTACTCTTTCTACTTTAATATCAGACCCCCTTACAAGACCCATTTCCATTAAATGCTTTCTTACTTTACCTTTACCTTTAAAAGATGTTATTTTTCCAGTTTCACCTTGTTTAAGATTGTTTAACGATTTTATCATGGTTAATTTGCCTCCCTATTTTTGGTTAACCTCGATTTTTGTGACCAGAAAACAGCCAAGAGTTAGGTTAACCTAATTTTCTTAGGTATACCTAACTTTTTTATCCTTTATAAATATTTCGATTTTGAAGATCCATCCCATTTTGAAGATCCATTATAAGTCCATTATATTGCCAATCTTACCCACTCAATCAATCAATCAATCAATCAATCAAGAAGTAGCCCTTTTTAAAAATCAACAAAAATTTAAAAAAAACCAGCAGAAATAAGAGTTTCTAATTTGATTTTGAAAAATCAGGGAGTTATTATCATTAGATTTATATAGAATCAAACCAAACATGATTTTAAAATTTACTTTAAAAAAAATCAAGTTAATTTGAGGAGGAATTTAATGGATATAATGACCTTAACCAGCTGGGCATTGTTCTTTATATTAATTATTGGAATAATCTTAGCCTTTTTCAGGGTTTTTGAAAAATCAAAACCCACTGTTGAACATCTGGTGCTAATTGCAATCATGGTTGCCATATCAATTATGGGAACACTCCCCACTGCAGCAGTACCCGGGCTTCAGGCAGCATCTTTTATTATAATCATGACTGGGATAGTATTTGGACGGGAAACCGGATTCATAACTGGAGTTTTAACTCCCCTGGTAATGGGCCTATTTTTAGGATTGGGATACTGGACTGTGCTCCAGATGATTGCATGGGGATTGATGGGACTTACTGCTGGAATGTTGAGCAGTAAACTTGAAAAAAACAGATACTCAAGGGCAACCTTCGGTTTTGCATGGGGATTTTTCTATGGCTGGATAACCAACTTATCCATGTTACCCTTCCTGAGCAGTATCACCACAGCCAGTGTACTCGGAGTTTACGCCGCAAGTTTCCCCTTCGATCTAGTACACGCAGTTACCAATGCAGTTCTCCTGATCCTGTTCTACAGCTTGTTTGAAAGGATATTTAAAAGGGCTAAAGAAAGATTCATCAATCCTGCAGAAAGTAAGAGTTCACTTGCAGCAGGTAAATAACATCCCTAAATATTTTTTTAAAGACTTAGTAGATTTTAAACACATATTTAGAGGCCTAAACACATATCATGAAATTTAAACAGATAGTAAGAGATCTAAACACATATTCAGAGATCTAAACCCACATTCAAATATCTAAACACATATTTAAAGATTTTAACACACCCCGGAGATTGAATTTGAAAATTCAAAATGATATTAATGGCAGTTTCAACAATGCATTTCATTTAATTCACACTACCAGTACTGGAGAACAGGTTTTCAGATTCAAGAAATCAATTGTTATCCAGTTACCTGAAAAAAGGAATGCATTGACTGCTTCTTGGCTTAACGGTGGCTACCGTGAAGATATTCATTCCATCTTCAACCACCAGCTCAATCAGGATGAACTTGATCATCTGGAAGATGGTGGTGTTCCTGATTTTATGAAAAACCTTGCCAGGGATCTGGGCACTGACCCAGATAGAACTGCTGGTTTTTTAACTGTTGCTGATATGGATAACGTGACCATAATATGTGAAAAATTCAGGGAGATAGAAGTTACTTCAATTGTGACTGCAGGAATTGAAGTCAATGGCGGGCGGGCAGGAGATGATGCATCCTACTATGAATTAAATGGAAAGTATGAATTCAGGGTGGGCACCATCAACACCATCATCATAATCAACTCCCATCTTTCTGGAAGTACCCTTTTAAGATCGGTGATGACTGCAGTGGAGGCCAAGACCGTTGCCCTTCAGGAACTCATGGCCCCCAGCAAGTATTCAGAGGGTATTGCCACCGGTTCTGGAACTGATAACATAGCTTTAATCTCCAATATGGAATGTGAAAACAAGTTGAATACTGCAGGTAAACACTCCAAGCTAGGGGAGCTCATCGGCAAAAGTGTGATTAAAGCTACTAAAGAAGCTCTGTCCAAACAGAGCAATTTAAACCCGGATTCTCAGGGTGATATGTTAGTACGATTGGAACGTTTCGGAGTTAATCCGAAAGATTACTGGAAACACGTAAAAAACGCATACCCCCCTCAGGAAAAGACACTATTCATGCCTAAGCTCCATGAGTTTTCCAAAAATCCACTGGTTGTATCCCTGGTTGCATCGATCCTACATATTATGGATGAAATAAATTGGGGGTTGATTCCAGAGCCCAACGGTAAAAAAACAGCAATTTCCATAATAAAAACACTACCCTCAGTTTTGAAGATGGAAAAACAACCAGATTATGAGGAATTGGTGGATCAGAATGATTCCATTATTCAGAACTGGATTAGAGTCAGTTCATGGTGCATTGTAAATCCGACCCAGTTTATTGTAAATAAAAAGGATTGTAAATAAAAAGGAAATTTAAAAAAGAAATGTGTTAAATTAGGAGCAATCTATTAAATTAAGTATTTTTCTCCAGTACAACCTTAATTGATGGCTTTAAATAAGGTGTTTTAAAATTATCCCCTGATTTTCTGTTTTTAAAAACCTCATTTTCAGTATTATCCTCCAGTTCTATTACCATGGTTTCAGATTCTACTGCCCCCGGGTCATTTTCAATACAGTCTTTAACTTTAGACTGGATTGCTGCTACATCCTCCACATCGATCATACTCACTATCTCCATCTGCTGCTGGAAACGTTCAATAGCCTCATCTGGTAAGTTTTCCACAAAAGGAATGGCTCCTGTAGCACCAACTATCTTCCTTTTTTCTGCATCCACACCACCAGTATGGAGTGCCTCAATACTCTGGCCAGTGATATGTCCCTGCACCTCTGACCCGCAGAGTACCAGGAATCTAATGTTGGGATTAGAAATAAGGTTGGCCACCATTTTCTCGATTCCCAGATTTTCTGTCTTGCATGGTCCGGCAATAGCCGCCCCTGCATCCACCAGCACTTCTTCAATATGGGATGCCAGTGTAGCACCAGCAACGCAGCTTTGTGGATCTCCTACAACGTAATCCCCATTAATCACCGGCCATCCTTCTGCAGGTTCTTTTTTTTCAACCAAAAATAACACCTCCAAGTCTTTTAAAAATTACACTCTTTTAATAAATATTCACAGTTCAGTGATATAAATATTTCCATTTTACTTTAAAATTATTAAAGTAAAATTTAAAATTTGTTGATTTAATAAAGTACAAATGGAATGTTTGGGATTATAAAAAATTTAACCATACTTTAAAAAAGAAAAAAAGAAAGGGGGAAAAATTGTTTTTATTGACTAGAACTTACCACCTTTGTAGAAGAATCCTACTCCACCTAATGCTAGAACAGCTATCACTCCAACAATGGCATAAAGCCCCCATGGAGTTCCTTCTGAACCTTGTGCACCAGCTTGAGTGACTTCGTAGGCTTTTGCTTCACCAGGTTGAGCTCCGACAGAGCTAGTGGTTGAGTTAGTTACAGTAGCTGCACTAACATTAACCCCCGAAGTGTTAGACCCATTGGATAATCCAAAGCTATTACCACTTCCAGTGGCTGAGCCAACTAAAGATCCAGAGCTTGTTCCTGTGCCGGTTGATCCAGTTCCGGTGGAAGTTGAACCTCCGGGTGTCTGTGAACCTCCCTGAATACTAATTAGTTCAGCTTGGGTACGTACCGGTAAACCATGGATATAGCTCAGGGAATCACCTGATGCACCACCTCCAGATATGATCATTTGCCATTCTTCCTCAGTTACCCATGTATCTGCTGATAGAGATACTACCGGTGCAGAAATCAGGTTAGGTGAGGAATAATCTCTCCAGTACAATCTTATGTATTCTTCATAAGAGTTGGAACCTGGAGCAAATTTTGGAGCGGTCCAATCTATGATGGCTACTCTTCGGGTGTTAGTTTTGCTGTCATAGACACTGATAATTCCAATACTCTTACCTGTTGAATCACTAGTCATCCGCTGGCTGAAGTAAGTTCCAGCACCAGGGGAAACCCCTAAAAGGTAGGAGTAGATATCATCTCTACAGCTGATGGAATTGCCTATGAAAGCATAACTTTCGTTTTCTCCAATAGGGAAATTATCGTATACATAATTAGTGATTATGTATCCGGGTGAACTACCACCACAAACGTGGTTGTGCCATAACCATGCCATTAAAGAATCGTATGGTGGATCATACAGTATTACTTGGTCTATGATACATCCAGCTTTGTCTTTAGCTTCCAGTATTCCTGTTGTTGAATTGTACCAAATAGTTTTAGTGATGACAGTTCCATTATATTCCAGACTGAACTGGAAGTATAGGTCGTTGAATCTTGCATTATGTACTGGCAGTAAGGTTGCTCTGGAAAGTCGGGAACCTAATACATTATAGATTCCATCAAAAGTCATATCCATCACTTGGCCATTGACACGTACATAACCTGCAGAAGTGAAGACTGTAAGATTATAGTCATCTTTCTCCAAAGTAATGCCATCTGCTGCGAATAATGCAATGGCTTGGTTGGCAGCATCGGTTCCGATCTGTTTGATCTGGTCTTGAGTCATGTTCCCAGTTGAGTAATTGGTGGCAACTCTCTGGTTTGCTACATTAGTTAAATTCAGGCCCAGTATGTAGTCCATGTCAAGCCCTAATGCATCACATACAACCTTTTTGGAGTCTACTCCTCCAGTGAGGTTGTTGTGAACTGATGCAGTTATATTGTCAAAAACGTACATTATTTCTACTAAAGAGTCTGGGTCATTTTCCAATTTGTTAATTAACCATGTATTGAAAGCTAATTCACCAGCTATGCCAGAATATGCAGTATTACCTGTTTGTTGTTTATATAACTGGACCACCGCATCTTCATTGAATCTCATTATTATGAGAGTTCCTAGATTAGTTGATGCACACCATCGGATGAATCCTACCATGTTGTCTCCAGTAGTACTATACCCCACATAAGAACGTTTACCTGTTGTTAAATCCAGAGAATATACATATGCATCATCATCTGAGTTACCAGGTACACCAATAGCTCTGTAACTTGTTGCTTCTAGTTCTCCATCATTACCATACACCCCAGGTGGGTAGTATTTGAGTAAAAGACTGACCATTGCTTGTCCACTCAATGTTCCCAAACAAACATGCCCATGATAGGCCGCCTGTCTTAGTATGTCTGTGGAGAGTCCTTCTTTCCATGCGTTGGCAAGGCTGACATAACCAAAAGCTTTGTCACCGAAAGTAGTTTTTATGGTGTTGTCCCATAATGTCTGGTCTATGGCAGAAAAGGTACCAAAATAGGCCGGGGTTAATGTGCCGTTCTTGAAGAAAGCTGCAGTCAGTGAGCTTCCGTTTCTAACAATAAAACAGAAATCTACAGGGTCAGTTCTAACTGACTGGAAAGTTAACAGGTTACCTTGCCCGTAGCTGATTTCACCATGAGAACCGTTCAAAATACCTTCTAAACAATCTTCAGTGGTGGTACCATTACGATAAGCCAAACCAGCTGTGGTTATGCACAGAACATCATCTGCTGTTGCAAAGTGCAGTAACTGGTCTGCTTTGGCAGTTACTTCTCGGCCTAGTTTGTAGTTCTCGGTGGCTTGCATGTCAAAATCTGCAGTTCCAATAAACTCTGGATCCGTGCTCGCCTGATAAACAGCCACCTGCTTTTTCTGGGTAATGTAACCCGGAGCACTGACCATTACATTAAACATGGTTCCGTTGGTAACACCTGCATAGGTGAAGTTCAATCGGTAGAGTGTGTCTGAGTACTTTGTCTTGTCAAAAGTTACATTATTGTTATTGGAATCTGTTACTGCAATTTCAGGGTTAATCTTATCATCTGCATACTCGTATCCTACATCCACCCAAAGAATGGGGTCAACAGGTTCAGAAGCATTAACATCAGAAAGATTACCTTCACCTCCAGTAGTAGATGAATCCGTAGCAGAAACTGCTCCACAAAGAATTAGTGCCATTATAGTCGCTATTACTAGTATTACTCCTTGTTTTCTCATCTTTTCACCTCCTTTTTCATTTTTCGTGTTATGTGAACAGATATTCAATCGAATATATATTCATCACACCGTTATATCGTAGTAATACAATATATAAGCTTTATGTTATTACTCAATGGCCAAATATGAGATTAATAGTAATAAAAAAATATTTGTTAATAAAAAAATAAGGATTTTTGCAGGTTTTTTAATACATTTAAAACATGAAATTACGAGATTAACAATACTTAAAGAACAGGAAAAAATGTGTATCCAAAAAAATTAATTTCTAAATAGTTAAATTGTAAAAAAAAATCTAAAATAGCCCCATTAACAAAAAAACCATATATAATGAGTGATATTTCAAAAAAAGAATGCCCTTTTTATTAATCATTGTTAAAGTACAAATACAGTATGAATTATCTAAAAAAAGAAAATGGGAAAATTGTTTTTATTAACTAGAGCTTACCACCTTTGTAGAAGAATCCTACTCCACCCAATGCTAGAATAGCTATCACTCCAATAATGGCATAAAGCCCCCATGGAGTTCCGTCTGAACCTTGTGCACCAGCTTGAGTAACTTCATAGGCTTTTGCATCACCAGGTTGAGTTCCAACAGAACCACTGGTTGAGTTAGTCACAGTAGCTGCACTAACATTAACCCCAGAAGTGTTAGACCCATTGGATAATCCAAATGAACTACCACTTCCAGTTGCTGAGCCAACTAAAGATCCAGTACCAGTTCCAGTTGAGGTACCGGGAGAAGTTTCACCACCCTGTACAGGCACAAGATCAGAGAGACTACGTTCAGGTATTCCTCTTAAATACTCCAAAGCATTGTTAGATGCAGTTCCACCCTGCCTGAGGGCATTGAATTCACTTTCAGTTATAATTCTCCGGTCACTTGTTGCAGTCACTGGTAAACTCTGAACTCTTGAATTGGGTTCGCCATTGTATATACTGATATAAGCTGCTATCTGAGCTTCTCGTTTTGCATCACTGGTCGAAAGACCTGATAGGTCGATTGTAGCCCATTTAAAGCTTATAACATACGCATAACCAATGTTGAGTTTGCTATCCCATACCACTAGAACTCCTTCTTCAGTTCCACCATTTATAATGTCTGAATCAACATCTTCATTGGGTAGTCTCTGGTTCAGGTAGGTACCCATTCCAGGGGAAACACCAAGTAAGTAGACCAAACTGTCATCTTTGCAGTATATACTATCTGCAATGTAGGTATAACTCTGGTTTTCTCCTAATGGAATATTATTGAATATGTAATCCGTTATGAAGAATCCAGGCTGTACTCCAGGACAGGCGTGGTCGTGGAAGAGGAAGGTCACTAGTTGATCAAAATGAGGGTTGTTTCTCCAAGCGTTGGCAATACTCTGTATGTTGAAGAAATTACCATCTGGGAATACTTTGTTCAAATTGTTCACTTTTGTTTGATTGTTTAAAGCTGCTGGTCCTATGTCGTTTACTTTGTTCCCATCACTACCGTTGGTTACTATCCATTGTTTGGTTACTGGATCATATCTCATGTAGAGTGCATTGAGGGTTGTTCCATTTGCACCGCGAAGTGCGAAGGTGTACCATAATGGTTTCCATAATCCCATGTGGATTGGTAGTAAAGTAGATCTGCTTAGCCGTGAACCCAGAACTTCGAATATCCCATCCCATGTTGCTTCGGTGGATTGACCATTTAAGTAGACGTATCCTGCAGATGTTAGAACTGCTAAGTCAGCATCGTCTTTTTCAAGGTCTATTCCTAGTTGATCTTTGAATATCTGTTTTGCCAGATTAGCTGCGTCAACACCTATCTGTTTTAACTGATCATAGGTTAACTCTGTGGCACTGGTTGTGCTTGCAGTTGCTCTGGTTGCATTGGTTAAGTTCAGACTGTTAATGTATGCCATGTCTAGTCCATGAGCTTCCTGTGCAGGTATACGGACTGTTCCATTTGAGTTGGTAATGTTGGATGCTGTTCCCAGGATATAGTAGTACTGTTCTTCAGTGAGTCCTTTTTTTTCAGTTATGAATTCAACCAGTTGCTCTGGGTTGGTTTTAAGTTTACCCAGTATCCATGTGTTGAATTTTAACTCAGCTAAGTCGTTGTTTAGAGTTATTCCTGTTTCCTGTTCGAACTGTTGTCTGTTTTCTGCACGTTTGAACCTCAGGATAATGAGTTCTCCAGTGTTGGTGTTACCGTTCCATCGGATGAAACCTACCAGGTTATTGGTGGCTCCGGTTGGAGTGGTGTCAAATCCAGCATAACCGCCTTTTCCAGGTGTAGCATCGAGGAAATACATTGCTGCATCATCATCTGAGTCACCTGGAACTCCTATAACTTTATAGGATGTTATATCACCAGGAGAACCGGACCCTCCTGCAGTTTCCTGTATTGGAGGATAATATTTGAGTAACGCCTGCGTGATGGTATATCCACTTATAGTTCCTTGACAAACATGGCCATGGAAGGCTGCTTCTCTCAACAGATCTGAGGGGGCACCTGCATTCCAGGCGTTTGCAAGGCTGGCAAATGAAAATGCATTTTCTCCACCTACAGAGGCAATTAATTTATTCCAATCTGCAGCGGACATATTCTCAGAGATAGTGCCCAAATAAACCTGGGTTGCAGTCCCATTCCTGAAACACATTGCAATTAAGGCAGTTCCTCTTTTAACAATGAATGCAAAGTCCACTGGATCTACTGCAGTTTGCCTGAGCATCAATAGATTTCCTTTACCATAACTGATAAAACCATTTGAACCGTTTAAAATACCTTCAATACAGTCTTCACTGGTGCCTCCATTGAGTTGTGGTACACCTGCAGTGGTTATGGCTAAAACAGCATCAGCAGTTGAGAAATTCAGCTGTTGGTTTGCTGTGGAAGTTACTTCACGACCCAGTTTGTAGTTTTCAGTGGCATTCATATCAAAATTTAGATTTCCTACAAACTCTGGATCTGTGCCAGCCTGATAAACAGACACCTGCTTTTTCTGGGTAATGTAACCCGGCGCACTGACCATTACATTAAACATGGTTCCGTTGTTAACACCAGCATATGTGAAGTTCAACTTGTAGAGTGTGTCTGAGTACTTTGTCTTGTCAAAAGCTACACTGTTATTATTGGAATCAGTAACTTTAATTTCTGGAGTTATGTTATCATTTGCATATTCATAACCAACATTCACCCAGAGGATGGGATCGACATTACCCGAAGAATTAACATCAGAAATATTGCCCTCACCCCCAGTAATAGATGAATCTGTAGCAGAAACTGCTCCACAAAGAATTAATGCCATTATAGTCGCTATTACTAGTATTACTCCTTGTTTTCTCATCTTTTCACCTCCTTTTTCATTTTTAGTTTCTTGAACAGATATTCAATCGAATATATATTCACGGGCGTTATATCGTTGTAATACCATATATAATATTTGTGTTATTACAAAAGAGTATAATAAATGAATAATCGTAATAATCAACATATTTTTAATACAATAATTTTGATTTGCCCAGTATTAATAATACTAAAACTCACTTTAATTACACCACCCAATGACAAATATAAACTCGTTTCAAGCAAAAATAAGATACAAAATGCAATATTTATGATTAAAACTTGCCCATTGAAGAAAATATAACAATTGAGAAGTTATTTTGAAAATATAGTAATAACCACGTTGTTCTGTAAATCTAAAAAAAATAAAAAAATAGTAGAATAATTTTGATTTAAGGACTCTCAACTTAACAGATTACCCTTAATATCCTACGACCCTTAAAATCAATTCAGAGGATATTCAATACTTTAAATTTTGAATTGAATTATCTTCTAAAAGGCTTCCCATTCCTTTTCCTATAGAATACCCAATTTTTGAGGAAAGGCTGCTTAAAATATCATTGAATGATTTGGGTGAGGACATGGTAACCACCTTGTAGGATCCATGGATTCCTCCTAATTTGGCAGCCAAATCAAGGGCCTGATCTTTGCCACCTATCTCATCAATGAGTTTTAGATCTTTAGCCTGTTTTCCAGTGTATATTCGTCCTTCGGCTATACTTGCCACGTACTCATGGGTTAAGTTTCTGTTTTCTGCAACAATGTTTATGAAATTATCATAGTTTTCATCCACCATATTCTGGAGAATACTCTCCTCTTCAGGTGTCAGGCTCCTGTAGTCAGCACCCATATCTTTGTACTCTCCCGCTTTTATGGAAGACCTGTTTATTCCCAGTTTTTCGTAAAGATCAGATAGATTGGTTAAATCCATTATCACACCAATACTGCCCACCATTGAAGAGTTACTGGCAACTATTTTATCCGAACCTGTTGCTGCAAGATACGCTCCAGATGCACCTGAATCACTTATCCAGGATACTACTGGTTTTTTACACCCTTTAACTGCATTCATGATCTCTTCACTGGCAACTGGGGTTCCACCGGGACTGTTAATTTCTAGTAGAATTGAACTAACCGAACTATCATCTTCGGCATTTCTAATTTGTTCCTTGATTTCGTCAGGGTTTACAGTACTTCCCCCCAATACATTTGCAGAACCATACCCTATTTGTCCCTGAATTGGGATAACAGCAACTGTGCCCCCAAATGAAGAGGATATGAATACCAACATTACTCCTGCACATATAGCTAGAACCAATAGCCCCCCAATACCCAATATTAAAAATTTAGTGTTCTTTTTCATGTTCACCATCTTAATATTTTTTTAAATTTCAACTAAAAACCAATTAAAAATCAAACATAATTTTAAAATGATAATTATTGATTTTATTGCTGTAAAAAGTAGTATATGATTTATTTAAGTAACTATTTATAATAATTCCTATTTTATTTTTATTATTATATTTTCAGCCATAAAAAAGTGGATATGTAATACATATAAATAACAGCCAAATACATCAAAAAAATAACGAATTTAGGAAAATTTAAAAAAATGGAATTTACCTAAAATTGAGAAAACTGTTTTTACTTCATTAACCAAATTTATTGCCCTTGGAGAAGAATCCACTCCATTAGAACATGTGCATTTTCCCCATTATCTAGCTTTTGGTAGTAAGATAAATCGTTGCAGGGCCAATAAAAAAAGATGAAAAAATAAAATGAGTATCTTTATCTTCTAAACAGGTTATCCCTATAATAAAATCCAGCACCACATATGGCCAGAACAGAAATAATTCCACCTACAGCATAAGCACCCCATGGTGTGCCACTGGAGCTTGGAGTTCCTACTTTGGAAGATTCATCAGATTTCCCATTATCATCTGCCGGAGTTCCTGATTGCGTTGTGGCAGTATTTGGAGAATTATTAACTGCAATGCCAGGAGTAGATCCAGATGAATCCACAGATGGTGATGATCCAGGGGATGCGGATGAACCAGTGGAAGTTCCCTGAGATGAATCACCACTTTGAATATTCGAACCCTCCTGTACAACATTTTCCTGGGAATAAGAATGTGCCCTGTTTATATATTCTTGAAAATTACTTGATCCACTTCCTCCAGCCAAAAGATTATTCCAATCTTCTTCCGTTATCACTTCGGGTATATCAGGTTGATATGTCTCTGGCGGATATGTTGGTTGATATTGATACATAGCTGAAACATTCCCACAGAAAATCACCGCCATTAAAACCACCAATACAATTACTCCTTTTTTCATCACATTTTCACCTTCATATAGAAATTCTTATGATAAATATATAAAGACACCAATACTAATCTTAATAATAACATATATATTATTATTGTTATATAAAGACAGAATTATAATAATATTAATATTATGGATAATAAGACATAATGTATATGTTCTTTTAAAGCAATTGAACACTTTAAACTCGTATAAGGAACCAATAGGCCAAAATAATCCTATAAAATAAAGATTAAGCTAAATCCAGTTACTAAGAAAAAGAAAAATTATTTAAAGTGTACGTTTTCAACAGCATTGACTTAATAAAATTAGGCAATCTGGAAATTTATACCAATTTAATAGTTTGCGTTTTTTTATTGATGACTTTCCTTACTGACTGTACTGGTCAGTTTGACGTGTTCAACACCTTTGAGTCTTTTAATTTTTTCTGTCAGATCACGGATGTGTTTCACATCTCCCTTTACTACTATAATTTCCTGGCAGTATTTTTCACCTATTTCAGTACGCATAACTGCAGTTATCTGCTTTCGAAAATCATGCTGGATGTCTGCAAGATCTTTCAGAACACTAGTGTAGTGGTATTCGAATATTACAGCTATAGTGCCCATTCTTTCTCCTTCCATCTCATTCATCCACTGGTAACGTATTATGTAATCCTCCAGAGCATCTCTGATTCCCTTAGACCTTGAATTATAACCTCTATCCCGTAGAACCTCATCGAATTCTCCAAGCAACTTTCGAGGTAAAGACATACTAATTCTCATCACCTAAATCACTCCTAAATAATTAAATTGACAGGTTAATAAATAAATTTAAGCTGGTAATTTGTATTAAGATAGTGGAAAGTGGGTACTCTTGAGCCATAATTACTGGAAATGTTCAGTTAACTCTTTTGAAGTTAGTGGATAATTTAAATCCCAAGAGAAAAATTTTAATAGTGAAAAATAGTATTTCACTTAAACCAATTTCCTCTTCATCCACACAGCACCTATTCCCAATCCAAATACCAATCCAATTAACAGGCCAGATAAAAGTGGGGTTAAAAAGCCAGCACTGTTTGCTCCTGAAACATTTAACTTGGTTAAACCCTGTTGGATTGCATTTTGATTGGCATCCACCACTATAATTCGACTTGAAACTTCGGGATGTTGACCTATAAACTGTTGAACCGTGTCTGTGTAAGCAACTGCCAGAATTTTCTTATTTGAATTTTCAAGGGCGTGTTCCAGTTCATGAGTCACATCATCGGCTGATGCAAACTTGTAAACTGTGACATTAACCCCCATCTGATCCACTACAGATTTGGCCAGTTTTCCAGTGGAGTTATCTGCTATGATAATGTTTGACTCATTGGTGGTTACATGTACCCCGTGGGCACTCACTGGCACCATAAATGCAACAAATATCAAGATTAAAATTCCTATTTGTTTTAGATTAATCATCACAATAACCCCACTTTATATTTGTTCCACCTTTGCCAGTTCCGGTTTTAGTTTAAATATTGACAGGATTATGAACACATTGATAATGCCCTCAATAACACCCACAAAGAGATAGAATGGCACCAGTGTGGCCATTAAAACCTCAAGGGTGGCAACACCCGCAATCAGCAATATTACAACCTGAGTTATGGTGGCCATGATTATTCCCATGAAGGTTCCTGAGAAAATACTCAACCGATCATCCAGTTCTTTCGTAAATTGGTAGAAATAATAGGTTGAAAAACTCATCACTATCCCCATGGTCACCACATTAGCACCTAAAGAGGTTATACCTCCCATTCCCAGGAATAAAAACTGAACTATGAAACATAAAAATGCAACTGTAACCCCACTCAAAGGGCCGAGCAAAATTACCACCAATGGTATTATAAATAAGTGTATTGGAATCCCAAATGGTGAGGGTATGGAAATTGAGGATACAACAACAGTTACCGCTGCAAGAATTGCTGTGTTGACGAGGATTTTCCCTTTATCCTCAGTTTTAGAAAGTTTATACATGTATATTGCCAGTACGGCAATGGTAATAATCCAGTAGATTGCGGCCTGCCATAATGGTATCAGGCCATCAGATAAATGCAAATTTATAACCTCCTTCAATCGTTTTTTTTGTTATTGAAATTTTTAGATAAAAAGAACTACTAACAATCTAAATTGCAAATTTAAACCTAAATTTTCTCCCAAATAAAAATTTTTAAGAAACTAAGGTTTTTTATCTGCCAAAAATGCTCATTTGTATCTTGCTTAGAGTTCCGCCTTCTTTGTAAGGGAAAGACATACCTACTAGGCCAACAACCACCATTAAACCAATCAACGCAGCAGGACCACCTGGTGAGGTATTTGAAGATCCAGTATTTCCATTAACCTCTTCAGAACCACCTGCAGAAGTAGTGGTGGCATTTTTGTTATCAGTTGCCGGGGTGTCAGTTGTTCCAGTTTGAGCAGATTCAGTTCCTCCACTTGTACTTCCCGCACTTTTTGAAGTACTACCAGTATAAACTCCACTTGATGAACCTGTATCTGTTGAAGTAGCACCTGAATCTGTTCCTGAAGAAGTAGATCCGGTTGAACCAGTGTCAGTAGTACCGGTATCTGTACCACCACCTGTTCCAGGATCAGTAGTCACCTCTATAGGAGTCCCATGTCCAGGATGGGCTGTAACCGCGCCACAAAAACAAAAAGTAATTGTTATCAATGATATCAGAAGAATACATTCCTTTTTTATCAATTTAATGACATCATCTCCTCTATATTAAATATTTGAATTTCTTTGATTATGATGTATATATTATTTGTTATTACGATATTGGGTTATTAACCGTGATTTGTAATACAAATAAAAATTTTTAACTCAAATGAGTATAATTTAAAAAAAAGAAAAAGGGGAAAAAAAGTTTATTTTTTGGATGTTACCATTCCACCAGCTAGCATCAAAACAGCCAGTACCAACCCAACAAGAGGGAATCCAGTTGTTTGCATTGGCACTGTACTGCTGGCTGCATTCACACCCACACCAGAACTAGTTCCAGTGGTGGTGGCTGCATTAACCGAAGTGTTGGAATTACCAGAGGTATCAACAGCTCTCTCACGAGTAGTAAGAGTCCTGTATAAGACACTGCTTGCAATGGTTGGATCATAGGTACTGGTGGTAAGCTGTGGCTGTAATCCAAAAACAGCTGCACTTAAAACACGCATATTAACACTGAGATATGGGTCACCCACGGGCACAGTATCCATTGTCCAGATAACCGTTCTTGTAGCTGCATCGTATTCAACGTTACCCACATCCTTAGTGGCACCAATATATTCCAAACCCTCAGGCACAGTGAATCTCATCACAACATTGCGGGCTGCATCAGGTCCATCGTTACTCAATTTGTAAGTAACAATAACCGTATCGCCCACAGCAGGATTAGCCTTATTAGAACTGGTCCTAACATACAGACTGGATTGTGGTACTTTTAGAGTTCCACTAGTACTGCTGGCCAAATGATCTACATCTCCATCAAAAAAGGCCTGTACTGTGTAATTTCCACCAACAAGACTGACAGGGTAAGCCAGAGTAGCCACACCATTACCATTAGTGGTAGCATTGCCTGCGAACACACCATTAACCATGAACCGCACCGTTTTATTAGCAAGAGGAGCATAACCTAAAGTGTTAGCCTCTGAAAGCGTAGCAGTCAGATTAACAGTTGAACCTTTCTCTCCGGTAACATTACCAGTTGTGATCTGAGTAGGGTTTACGAATTTGGTGATGAACATGTCCCAGACACCGGTTCCGGTACCTTTGTAGCCGTTATTTTTTTGGAATGCATCGGTTGTGGTTGGGAAATCTGCGGAGTTAGTGAATCCATATACATAGAATCCTCCTTGACCCAATGCCAGGTTATTTGCCTGGTCTGTTGATTTTGCAGTTCCTGCAACTATGGTGTTTCCTCCGAGATAGGTACTGTAACTGAGTACTTTACCATCTTGACTGAGTCTACTCACGAAAGCATCATAGTTACCTGCATTGGATGTTTGGTAGGCGTTGGGTGTGGTTGGGAAATCTGTAGATGCCGTTTGTCCGGCTACATAGATAGTTCCATCACTGTTGACTGCAATACCTGTTCCTGCGTCGTCTCCATTTCCTCCGAGGAGGGTGCTGAAGATTAGAGCTCCATTGGTATCCAGTTTGGTTACGAATGCATCTCCGTTGTTTTCATCAGGACCTTTGTAAGTTCTTTGATAAGCACCTTCAGTGGTTGGGAAATTGGAAGAATATGTTTCTCCGGTGATGTAAGCATTTCCTGCAGCATCAACTGTTAATTTAACTCCCTGATCCGCGCCAAGACCACCTAAATAAGTACTATAAACAAGTGCTGTTCCGTTTGGGTTCAATTTGGTTACGAATGAATCCTGTGATCCTCCTCCAAAGGTGTTCTGGAATGCATTTTTCACCGGGAAGTCCATAGAACATGTTTCTTCTCCAACAATGTAAGCACAACCTGCGCTATCTATTGCAATGTCGAGTGGTTGTTCAGCCTGGCTTCCTCCAAGGTAGGTACTGTAAATGAGAGCAGTTCCAGTTGGGTTTAATTTGGTCACAAAAGCATCAAAACTATCCTGGTATACCTGATCAAATTCTTCTCCATTATGCCAGACAGGACCACCTTTAGTGGTTTGGAAGGCACCTTCAGTGGTTGGGAAGTCCGGGGAATTGGTTATTCCAGTAATATATGCACATCCTGCATTATCCACTGCAATACCCCATCCTCTGGTGAGGATTGTTCCTCCGAGGTAAGTGCTGTAAACCAAATTTCCGCTTGAATTCAGTTTAAAAACAAAAGCATCGGTTACATTGCCGTATGTTCTGTCGTAAGCGCCTTCTGTAGTTGGATAATCAGCAGATTGTGTGAATCCAGTGACATAGGCATTTCCTAAAGCATCCACTGCCAGGGAATTTCCTGTGTCTCTGAGAGTTCCACCTAAAATGGTGCTGTATATTATAGTTCCATTACTAGACATTTTAACCACGAAAACATCATAGTTTCCGCCTGAACCAATTCGAGTCACACCACTTGTCGGGGCTGGGAAGTCATTGGGACTTGTATTCGCTGATTTAGTCACACCAGATATGTATATGTTACCCTGTTCATCCACAAATATTCCTTTTCCTTTTTCCCACTCACTTCCTCCGAAGTATGTGCTGTAATTTAGGAAGGGATTATTGGGTATGGATAGGAGAGTGGCATTGTCTTGAGAAGCTGCATACCTTAAATCACCATTGAATAGAGCTTGTAGATTGTACAGTCCGGTAGCAGTAGGGGTGTATGCATATGTAGCCACACCACTACTATCTGTGGTTCCAGTACCCACCACGGTTCCGTTGACTGAAAACTGGACAATTTTACCCTGAATGGGGTTGTTGCTGGCATCTTTTAAGAGAGCATTCAAATTCGCATTCTGGTTGGGAATTCCCTGAACATCATTTACAGTGAGTTGTGTTGATTGTTGGCTGTTGTTCACATTCAAAAGAATAGTATAACTTCCAGTTAATCCTTCCAGGTTGTGAGCCGTTGCTTTGACACTGTATTGCCCATTGGGAGCGTTACTAGTATCCCAATCATAACTCCAACCATCATTTGGATTGTTATCGGTGGCCACATGACCATCACTCACATTAAAAACAACTTGAGTAATTTCACTGTGACTTTCAGCCGTCGCATTAATATGAACTGTTCCGTTCACCTGCGTGTTATGTTGTGGGTTTGTAATAGTCACTGCAGGATAATTTGAATCATGCGCAGTTACAGAACCACAAAAACACAAAGCAAACACCAAAACAATGAACAAAAGAATTCCACTTCTATTTATTTGTTTTTGTTTTTTCATCATTTTCACCTCCTATTTTATATCTAAACAAAAAATCAATTAAATAATATTATATTTATATATTGTTATTACAAAATTGTTAACAATATTAAAAAAATAATAAAAATAATTAAATATATCATATAAAACAATGTTAGGAGGCAATAACTATTGAATATCAGTAATACTCATTTTGCATTCACCCATCAATAGATATAGGCTCCAAAAATTTTAGAACAGGGCATATGGAAAAAAACTGAAACACATATGATTTCATTTTACAGGATGTCCAATTTTACTCAGGGGCCGAAAGTAAAAATAGAAAAACCAGTAGTTAAACAAAAACATGACAATATCCTATGATAAATATAAGACCCACAACTCAAAGTTTAGGTCTCCAATGCTTTTTTAAGGTTCTGAATTTTAAAAAAAGGAACTTGCCCTTACAATCTGTAGAAGTCCTATTACAACCAAGATTTATTATAACATAGCCATTAGTTAATAAAAATTATTACAAACTATACCCTCACTATCCTTTAACTACACCCAACATCCAATTAACACCCCCTTAACTCAGGACCATAATAATAAACTCAACATCAGGATTTCATTTAGTAATACTTTATTTTATTTAAGGATTAATTATTTATAGTAGATTAACTAACTGATAATTGTCTACAACCATTTCAACTCCCATTGTTTTGCCGCAACGGCGAGGATCAGGGATCTGAATATCCACCAACGGAATTATATGACATGCCCTTTTCAGATCCCTGATGATATTTATTTTTAATTTCAAACCCAGTATAAACCTGTTAACCCCGTAATATATGACCCATTATATTTTTTAATACGTTAAGCCCCCAATAGCACAACAAAGTAATAATAAAAAACAAATAGAAAGTCTTAAATAAGAGCAAGTCACATGCAATGATTGTACGAATAACACCAAATTAATTATTACTTCAAGGGTGATGAGCGGTGTATTTGTATTAATCGATGAACTTGCCATTTTCCTCCTGCAAGACGTCACCAGTGGGGACCCATGATCCCCCCTGGCAAACTTATAAGGGGTATCTGGGTTACTCAAATGAAACGCTCAAATGTATCATATCCACTTGGTGCCCCCTATAATTTTATTTTAATATATTTCCATAATTTCAAAAAAAAGAATTTATGTGTTTCAATAGGTGTCAATATGCGAAATAAATCCATTGAAAAGATAACCGTTATGAAAGAATTAGAAAAAATGGAAAAACAAATAGATAATGGTGCTAGCATGGTCTGGACAAATTTTCCATACAGTGTATCAAATCTAGCAGTCATTCGAAGTTCGCTGAAAGAATTAGGACTGTGCCATGATAACTTCCGTATAAGTTTTGATGAGAATGATATTTTTGTAATAAAAGATAATTTCTTTATTCAAAAGGAAGATGGAACAACTTTTAAAAGGACCACAGAAAGTCCCTGTTGAACCCGCACCATTTTAAAAAAAATCCAAAAAATTTACCCTTTTTTTATTCTTTGTTTTCATCCGTTGTTAATTAGACTATAATTTTATTTAAAACAAATTAACCTATTCTGAATCGATTCTTAGTTTTAAAAAACATAAAATATTACAAATCTTGTTAAAACTTCAAAATAGTAATACTAAATTAAAAATATTTATTTAACAAGATCCATATTATCCGATAAATACCAATATTCATCTTTTAGGGGGAGAGTTAAAATGTTTGATAACTTGAGAACAAGAATTCTGGCAGTTATTTTCACAGGAGCTATTTTGATTGCAATAGATGGTTCAACCATCAGCCCTATCTTAGAATCAATACAGAAATCATTTGGAGTTAACGAGAGCGTTATAACATGGATATTCAACATGGAAATTCTGTTTTTGTTACTGGCAACTCCCATAATGGCTAAACTATCCGACAAATATGGTCGAAAAAATATATACGTTTTAAACGCAGTTTTATTCTTAATTGGAACAGTGATAGTAGCGTTTTCCCAATCCTTTGAAATGTTACTTATTGGAAGGGCATTGCAGGGGATAGGTGCAGTTTTATCCGTCCTGGCCATTACAATCATTGGAGATTACTTTGATGAAAGCAGGGGTACCATACTGGGTGCTTTTGGAGTTATAATTGCCCTGGTATACGCTTTAGGGCCTGCAATATCTGGTTTCCTGGTGAGTTTTGGATGGCACTGGGTATTCATAATCAACATACCAGTGGCAGCCCTGGTGGTCCTACTGGGTTACTACCTTTTACCTGCAAGTAAAACCACCGAAAAATATGCTAGCTTTGATTGGAAGGGTATGACCTTCCTGGGAGTAGCCATTGCATCCATTGCTTACTTTATATTCAATCTCAGTGGAGAGGCATCAGCAACCACCCAATATTATACACTGGGCATATTCATCCTGGCCCTTATTGGATTCTGGTGGGTGGAAAGAAAAGCCCTGGAACCAATTATTCCCATTGGCCTTTTAAAAAGAAAAGACACCCTGATTGCCAGTGTGGTTACCCTGGTGGGTTACCTGGCCATGGCTGGAACTTACTATTTTTCTACCTATGCATCCATGGCTTTCGACCTCAGTTATTCAACAGCAGCCTACATGATACTGCCCATGACCATTGCATCCCTTATAACCACACCAGTGGTGGGTAAACTCCTGGATAGAACCGGAGCCAAACCTATAATGGTGGTGGGTGGAGCCTTAACAGCCATTGGAATGCTGATCCTGAGCTACTCATCCAACCTGTACGTATTCGCATTTTCACTGGTACTCATAGGTATTGGGAATGCATCCATAGTTGGTAATGCCCTTTACTACATTTTCCTGGATGAAACTGGAAAATCAGAAAGAGCATCAGGCCAGGCCCTTTTAAACATACTCCTGAACACCGGATCACTTTTAGGGGGAGCAATTTTAGCCTCAGCCCTGGACTTTACTGCTTCGGGTGCTGCTTCCTTCCGCCATGTTTACCTCTATCTGGCAGTGACCTACGTTATATTAACTATTCTGTCACTGGGACTTAAAGGCAGAATTTCAGGAAGTACAAAACCAGCTGAAGGATAAATTTATAAAATCTAAATAGCTATCTTTCATTTATCCTTTCTTATTTTTTATAATTTAGTAAACTAGAAGTAATTAAGCAACAGTAATTTTTTGATATTCAGGGTTTTTCTGAATCATTTTAACATATTCATCCGGTGATGGGAACCAAGAAAGATTAACATTCTCTAAATATTCCTCTGCAGCGCTTTTTCCTTTAAGGATTTCATCATAAGTTGGTGAACGCCATGAAACTCCAGGTACCGGGACGTAACCAGTTATATGGTAAGTTATTTCAGGATCCAGTTTTGCAATGAATTTTGCAATACTGGAGATTTCATCTGCTTCCACCAGTCCTGGAATGTAGACACTGCTGGCATCAACTTCAACTCCCCTTTCATAAATAGTTTTGAAATTTTCCAGGACCGGTTTATTGGACTGGCCAGTGAATTTCTGGTAAAAATCCTCAGAGAAACTTTTTATACTCACTGAAATAGCATCAATACTCTCAGGAGGTAGTTTAAAACCATTAGAGTGACCTATCTTGGTATAAACTCCCAGTTCATTCTTTGTAAAATCAGTTATTATGGAAAGTTGAGGGTAGGTGGTTATTTCTCCCCCTACAAAATGTGCACGTTCTATATCCAATTCACATAGTACTTTTTCGATCTCATCAAGATTTAGGAATTTTTCCGGTTTTGATCTGCCTTCCAGTTTATACAAACACCAGTCACAGTTGAAGTTACAGCCATAATTGTGGAGATTTGCTCTTTTAAATTCCTTTGAATATGTTATTTTATGAATTGCCATTAAAACACCGCTAATGAACTTTAAAAAGTGTGATCCTGGAAAATTATTAAAAGTTTGGTAGCACCTATTCCAGGATCGTGCTACCTTTATGGGTTTTGATATAAAAACTTTCCGATAGCAAACTTTTTAATGAGAGTAGCACTATGTGAATATAAGGATTAAAAGTAATTAAAATGAAAATGAGGGGTTAATATGGTTGTAGAACGAGTGGGAGTATCTTTTGAACCAGAACTCCTGGAAAAATTTGACAAACTGCTTAAAGTCAAAGGTTACACCAACAGATCGGAAGCTATCCGGGACCTTGTCCGAAAATCAATAATAGAAGCCCATATTGAAAGTGAAGATGAAGACATCGTGGGAACCCTGACCATAATCTACGATCATGATGTGGGAGATGTTACCAATGAATTGCAACATTTTCAACATTTCCATTTAGGTGAGATCATAGCAACCACCCATGTTCACGTAGAAAAACACGCCTGTCTGGAAGTTCTGGTAGTTAAAGGAAAATCAAAAAGTATACAAAAATTAACAGACCACATAAAAGCCATTAAAGGAGTAAAGCACGGTGAACTGGTTATTACTAAATCAACAGTATAACTATTCTAGAGAATATTCCCTTAAATTACAGATTATACACTTCTAATTTTATTTCAAATTCAGGAATAAACCAATGATAAGTTGGTATGAGGTTTTAACCTGTAAAAATAGATTTATCATTAATCCAACTAGTTATAATTCAATCATTCTTTAAAATCAAAGTGGCAGATTAGTCCACGGTTCCAGAACTACAGCCGGACAATGGTCATTTTCAGGGCACAAACCACAACTTCGGGGTTGACAGTAGCAACCTGCCTGATGAAGATAATGGTAAGTAGTTTTCAATCCATTTTTCAATGAGGAATCCATAATTAAACTACCCCCAGGATAATAACCCGAGTAATCAACGTTTTCAAGTCCCACTTTATGACATTCTCCCACCAGTTTTTGCATAAAATCCATGGAGGGTGCGGGATGATAATATAACATGAAATGGGGCCTGAAACCCACCAGGCGATACTGGATGTTGGGGTTGGTATTATAAAGGAAATTGGCAATTTTAGGTATCTCTTTATCGTTTATTCCAGGAATAACCACTGTGCGGAAGACTCTGATCTTTTCAGGATGCTTCCTGGCCAGCCATTCTGCATTTTCAAGAATAGCTTCAACAGGCGCGCCAGTAATTGCATGGTGCAACTTTCCATCAAAGGCCTTTATCTCAAAGTTGATATAAGAAGAAATGTTTTCCAGCCGTTTCATGGTACTTGGAGTGCAGAACCCATTGGTGGCCAGCCCTACTTCCAAGTCTGGAATTTGTTCCTTCATTAAAGTAACCACTTCCTCCAAGTAGGGCGTGTGAATGGATGGTTCTCCCCCGGTGAAGCTAATTTTTTTTACACCAATTTTCCGGGCAAAAGATGCTTTAAATGCATCCAAGACTTCTTCCATCAATTCATTTGGAGTTACATATCCTCTGTACATCCAGCCTGAATCAGGGTACTGGGAAATACGGTAAGCATTGCAGTAGATACACCTATAAGAACATCCAAGAAGTGTTACAGCATAAGTCTTTAAAACCTGTGTAAGGCCGGTATAAGCAACTTCTGGTATGCCAACAGAACAAACCCCAGTTTCACCCTCAAGACGGTTCACCCCACAATTCCAGGGACATAACTGGCAGTTTTCTAAATCCTTTAAATATCTGTGATTAGCCATGAGTGTAATTTCAGGAATTACTTAGACAACTTTCCGGATTAACACCGAGGTGTTGTTAACCTTACCAGTGGGAAGGATCATCACTTCTTTGTGGAAGCCACGGGTGGCTTTTTCAGTGACTGGCGAATAGAGAATGGCCCTCATACCGGTGTAAGTACGGTATAAAACTGGAGTTACTGTATCCACTACTTCCCAAACATTAGCAAACACTCTTTCCTTGGGTTCAGCCAGAGCCGCCACCATTACCACAGTGTGATCAATACTCCTTAAACTGGTCTCATCACCCCTTACAACCTCTATCTGGGATTCCAGTCCCAGTTTTGCAATAACCTTCTGAGATAGTTCAGCAACCTCAGGCATTATCTCTACACTCACACACTGGGCTTTGAATATTTTGTTTAAAAGAATCAGGGTTAGTGGGAGTGGTCCTCCACCAATAAAAACCACCTTCTGTTCGGGAGTGAATTTCACCAGCTGGTTTTCGTTTCTTAAAAGTCCCTGGTAACGGTTATAAAAATGGAATGACTCCAGAGTTTTCCATGGATCATCTGATTCTAATATCGCCCTAGCATTATCAGTTTCCAGTCTAGCACCTATACCTACGTAAAACTTTCTGATCAATTTGAGTGCTTCATTCATCTTTTCATCATCTAAGATGTGTTTGGCAGAATCAAAATCAATCTCCTGATCATGGGCAATTTCTTCCACAGAATCAAGTAGGGGTATAATATCATCCATGGGCAGTTCATCCAGTTTGTAGTCCCCATACTCTTTAAGCGAATTAGCAATTTCTTTTATTTTATCCCAGTACTTGTAACAGCTCATGTTAGATCTCCATTAAATCAATAATTCATTCTAATGAATAAATATAATGTTTTTACAGGTTTTTAAAAAGGTTTTTTAAAATTTCCTGATCATAATCCCGATCCTTTGAGAATAAATCAATTTACTATCAGTAATTTATTGATTTTTATTTCCATTAAATGTTTATACGGAAATTTTATATATCTTTAATTTAATTCATTTATTGTTTAATATAAAGAAATGGTTTGGTATTACTAAACTACTTGAAATCTTACAAAAAGTATGAATGGATAAAAGAAATTATGGGAGAAAAAATCATGGGCTATTTTAAAGTAAAAAAGCTCCAAAAAGAGCATATTTCCCAGAATAATGTTCAAAAATTTCTTTTTAACATGATCAAAGATGAATTTGGTTATGGATATGTTCCAGAATATCATCAGGATATACAGGACATGAAAAGCTATTACCTTGATCCTGAACGAAACAATTTCTTTATGGCCATCCACCATGAAACTGGAAAAATAATTGGAACCATTGGTGTAAGAGCTTATGATAGGGATTTCCCACTTTTTAAGGATGTTTACAACTCTAAAACCACAGCCAGCATGTGGAGAGTTTTTGTTGATAAAAAATGGCGCAGGAATGGCGTTGCTTCATCTTTAGTCCATATTGCAGAGAATTTCTGCAGGGAAAAAGGTTATGAGGAGATGTATCTTCACACCCACAAGACAGTGAATGGTTCTCTTGATTTCTGGATTTCCAACGGTTACCAGATAGTGGAAGATACTGGAAACCAGCTCCAAACAGTTCATATGGAAAAGAATCTATGCAAAATATCATCACCCTGTGATTCTAATGGAATACTCATTTTCGAAGGATAATATGGTTTCTAAGCAGAAGCTAGCATGACCATATATCCATTTTCAAATTAACTCTAGACTTACTTAAAAATAAAATTATTCTGGACTATGATGCAGTGAAAAATAAAAATCATCTCTCTCCAAAGTTTCATTCCAACTTCAAAATCCGTATTTTACTTGATTTTATTACTGTTTCCTTGTTTTTAAATTTGGATGTTATTCAAGATGAAAAATTAAATAGTAAATATTATAAGTCATGATATTACATTATAACCATAATTTATGATAAAGGAGACAAATTAATGCATATACCAGATGGCTTTATTCCACTGTGGCAATGTGCAATATACATAATTCTAATGTTCATAGCATGGTTTTTCACCTTTAAATGGTTAGTTGAAAGTTTGATTAAATTTAAAAAGGAAAAACAGAGTTTTGGGAAGATAATCTCATATTTAATTTTAATAATTATCATCCTGCCATCATTTGTTTTCACAATACAATCAGTTAACATACCCATACCGTGGGGAGTTGGCATAAATCTGCTCGGATCGGCTCTGGTAGCTATAATATTTCGAAGTCCATGGGGTGCAGTTTTGATTATGTCTCCTGTCCTGATTGTCCAGGGTTTATTCTTTGGAGACAGTGGTTTAACAGCTATAGGTGCAAATATCATTAATATAGCAGTTGTAGGTGGTTTTTCAGGATTTAATATTTATAAATTCGCCAAACCTCTTGGTAAAGTACCAAGGGCCATAGTTGTGGTTGGTTAGCCGTTTTTGTGTCTTTAATTTTAGTGGCAGAGGCAGTTGCTGTTGAAATGTGGTTATCTGGAACTTTTCCATTGGCAAAAGGAATTATTTCAGGAACAATGTACTCTGCCATGGCAGGCATTTTAGAAGGAATCATGACCATGATTGGATGCATTATAATACTGGTTATAACATCTAAAACCAAAGAAGTTGAAATAATTGAGAACAAGAATTTGTAAATACATAAAATTAGGCTTATAGATTATTCCATGAAGAATAATCGCATCAAGAGGAGGGTTAAAAATGTAAAACAAAAAAATAGGACCATAAATAGTATAATTAACATATTTGCTTTCAATTTCAATTAGGTTTTTCAATTATAGTATTACTCAACGGCCCCATAACCCAGTCTGAGTAATACTAATAGAAAAGCTTATAATATGTACCATTGCAATATATCAAAGAAGATAAAGGCCTTTGGAGAGTATTACATCATTTCTCAAATCTAAAAGAGCAATGTTAAGTAATATTTCTCAAATGCTTATCATGTCTAAGAAAAAATGGAGGTAAAAAAAACATGCATATACCAGATGGTTTTATTCCTTTATGGCAGTGCGCTATATACTACGTTATACTCATAGTAGCATTGTACTTCTCCCTTAACTGGGCAAGGAAAAATCTCGATGAAAAAGCTGTACCTTTAATGGCAGTTTTAGCCGCCGGTATATTTGCCATAATGTCCATGAACATGCCCATACCCTTTGGAACCAGCGGACACATGGTAGGCGGAGCTTTAGTAGCTATTGTATTCTGCGCCCCTGAAGCAGCAGTAATTGTATTCACCCTTGTACTACTTGTACAGGCACTATTCTTCGGAGACGGAGGTATAACCGCTTTGGGTGCAAACGTGCTCAATATGGGAATTATAGGTGGTTTTGTAGGACTTTTCACATTTAAAGGTTTAAGGAAAACAATAGGAAAATATCCTGCAATATTCATTGCTGCATGGTTGGCCATATTCCTGGCAGCCGAAGCTGCTGCCGTGGAAATGTGGATAGCTGGAACATTCCCACTTGTAGCGGGACTGGCATCTATGGGAATATACCACGCATTCATAGGAATTATTGAAGGTGTGTTAACTGTAGTAGTAATCATGGCTCTAGAAAAACTAAGACCGGACTTACTTGCCTGGAATAAAAATAAAAAACTTGGCGAAGTAAAATCCGAAACAAGTGAGGTGACTGCCAAATGAATACCAAAGATAAATATTTCGTTGTCGGAGGGTTAATTATTTGTCTGGTAATCGCTTTCATGTCACCGTTTATAGCTTCACCAGATCCTGATGGTTTGGAAAAGTCAGCAGAAGACGTTGGTGTTGGTGAAACAGAACCTGTTCTTCAAGCACCTTTCCCTGATTATACCATAGAAGGTTTGGATAAAATCGGTGAAATAGCAGCTCTGGCAATAGGTATTATTGTCACGTTGATAATAGCTTATTTGGTTGCCTTGCTACTTAGAAGGAGAAACCCACCAGAAACAAGCCCATAAACTCCCTTTTTATTTTTTTTTATTAATCTTTTTTTATGATAAAAACTACATAGATTTAAATATTTAAAAGAAGGAGATACTTTTATGAACGGAGTAGGCTCAGTCAGAGAGCTTGAAAAAGAAACTGATAAAGAAAGTCCCCTTCATTCTATGGATGGGAGAATTAAATTAATCTTATTAATATTTATCATTGTTTATGCAGTATTTTCAACTCAAATAATAGTAATGATATTTCTAGAGATATATCTTTTAGTGTTGATGTACATATCCACGGTTTCATTCAAAACATCCATAACCAGAGTTTTACTACTTTTACCCTTTGGTGGTTTCATAATATTATTCCAACCGTTTATACATCCAGGTAATGTTATCTGGTCTGGTGCTTTCGGAATTCAAATCACTGACGCCGGTCTTATGTGGGCAACCCTCTTAATGTCCAGACTAATAGTAGCCCTTACATCCATTGTACTTTTAAGCTCCATAAGTCCCATGCAGGAAGTTGTGGAATCCTTCCGGAAACTGGGAATGCCCCGTGAGTTTGCAATGATATTAAGCCTCATGATCAGATTCTTATTTATGTTCTATGATGAACTGCACAGGATAAGCCATGCACAGAAAGCCAGATGTTTTGATGCATTCAATAAAAAATTATCATATAAATGGAGAATGAAACAATTAGGTTACACTGTGGCCATGATGTTTCTAAGGGCCTATGAACAGGGTGAAACAGTATATATGAGTATGGCCAGTAGAGGATTTTCAGATAAATCCAAACTTTATCATGATAAAAAGAAAAAAATTGGCTCAAAAGAGTATATTTTTATAAGCACTACCCTATTACTGGTGGCCTGCCTGCAAATATTAGCCATGTTCCTATTTCACCAGTGGGGATTTGTGGGAATGAACATTGCATAATTGAATATTATCCAGTTAAGTAAGTAAATTTGAATATGGGGAAATTAAATGACCAGAACAATTATTCAAACCGAAAACATGAGCTTTACATATCCTGACGGCACCTCAGCTCTTCATAATATCAACATTGAAATAAAAGAAGGTGAAAGAGTGGCCATTGTTGGTTCCAACGGTGCTGGAAAATCAACCCTTTTTGCGCACTTCAATGGAATCAACCAACCCACTTCGGGCTCAATTAAAATTGATGGTGAACCTGCAGTCTACGAAAAAAAAGAACTACTCCAGATCAGACAAAAAGTGGGGATTGTCTTTCAGAACCCAGATGATCAGCTCTTTGCACCCACTGTGGTGGAGGATGTGGCCTTTGGACCCATGAATCTGGGACTGTCTGATGATGAGGTTGATGAGAGGGTGGAAGAAGCCCTTGAAATGGTGGGTATGAGTGGACTGGAAAAAAGAGCCCCACATCACCTGAGTGGAGGGCAAAAGAAAAGAGTGGCAATTGCAGGTATTCTGGCCATGAGGCCAGAGATAATGGTACTGGATGAGCCCACCACAGGATTGGACCCCAAAGGTGTGGAACAGGTCATGGAAATACTTTACATGTTGAATAAAGAGGACATGAGTATAATCATCGCCTCCCACGACGTGGAAATGGTCACCCAGTTTGCAGATAAGATATTTGTTCTGCATGATGGGCAGATAATCAGTCAGGGCACACCTGAAGAGATATTCAGTGACTATGAAACCCTTAAAAAAGCACATTTAAAACCCCCAAAATCTGCAGAACTCTTACATATGCTTAAAAGTAATGGTGTACCTTGTGATGTTAAATTGACAGTTGAAGAAGCTTATCATGAAATATTACATACCCTCGGTGCGGATTCCTTTCATAATATTTTGCATCTGGTCAAAAACCAGCTTCATCACCGGCTTTTGCATGAATTAGGAGAGGAAAATTATCATAAAATGTTACACGTTCTGGAAGAAGAGCAAAAAAATAATAATAAAATTAAAAATCAAGACTTGACGCATTAACCCTCAAAAACCTTTTTTAAAGAATTTCAGGGTTATTTCTAATTTTATTCATTTTTATTGATTAAAAACAGATTCTGAGGCTATTTTTCAGTTTTATTATTTAGAATACTTTCTAAAAGTTCAAAGGTTTTTTTAATTCCCGATTTCTGCCTTGTTAGGAGCTGATTGGAATCCGAAGAACAAAGATCAGCATATACATCTGAAGTAGTTTTAACTGTTAATTCATCAGTTACAATAGAAATACCTCCCCTACCAATTCCTGCTGTGGTCCCTATCCCAATATCTGCCCCAGATATCTCTTTAACTGCTCTGGCCATCAGCACCGCCACTTCCAGGTCATCTTCCTCTTGGTAAACTTTTATACCGTTGATCAGTTTTTGTGGTTGGGGAGGATCAACCTTTAAAACCGATTTAACTGCAGATAATGTGGGGATGAACATCCCACAAAGGAGGATCACCTCACCACGGCGATCTTTTAACCATTGCATGTTCAGTGATTTGGGGCCGAATTCCCCCTGATACCCCTGTATAGCTGCATGTATTTCCCGGGCAATAATCCCGTGGGTGAAGCATTCGGCAGTGGCAACTGTGATTGTCATTGTTATCAACTTACATTGTACATTAATTAACAAGAAAATTGTTTAATTCAGTGAGTATTAGTAATTGTTTTGAACTATTTTTTATGAACCATTAATCTAAAAATTATTTCTCCAAATTGCGTGACTCCAGGGCTTCTAGTATTGTCATGGTCATTCTCATGGCAATCTCATCCAGCACATAGGGTGTAACTGGTTCTGAGTCTCTAATGAATTTTCCAGTGGTTATTAGAGTGTGGTTTTCTTCTATACCTTCTGCTCTTAATTCATCAGCCACCGGATTATCAGGATCTGCCAAGGATATGTCCATCACTCTTATCTTCTCATTCCCTATTCCAAAAACTCCAGCAGTACTTATGGTGCTTGCACCAATCTCATGTGCTCTTTTTATAATGGCTGCTGTGGTAGGGATGGTATTTCCTCCGGCTATTTCCACACAAACCACATCCCCCTGAATTAAGTCCAAGTTTTTAGGGGTTATATCCTGCCTAATGGGTATAACTTCTTTAATACCACATAGGTCCTGCAGAAGATCCACCTTGTATTCTCCCAGTTTACCCCCTAACAACTTGAAAATCAGATCTCCCTGGGAGATTTTTTGGGAATCAATTGCAGTTATTTTCTGGGGACCTCCCCTGTGTACCTGGGCTAAATTAATCCCAGTTCTTATTCCCAGTCTTCCCAGTCCAACCAGGGTGACATGGCCTTCTGGGACTTTATTATTTTCAATTTCTTCGATTTTCATTTGGATACCCATAGAATTTTTTTTAAGGTGATAAATTTGAGTAGTTTAAGTAGTAGAAACAACAAAAAAATAGAACAATAGGGCATCTAACTCTTGTGATACATTTGAGCGAAAAATGTTTATAATCATCAGATGCCCTAACATTCACACAATATCCGGATTTTTTTTACATTGTAAGTAATACATCCTTCTATTGAACTTGGGGAGGAGGTATTTATGAGCTAAACCATCCTCAAAGAATTATATAGTACTAAGTACTATAAATACTTTATCTTATAAAAGTATTACTTTTTCTTTGGATTTATCTTTCTTTTTATGATTTTTAAAGAAAATATATCAATTTTTAATTCAATAAATCTTAATTAAGGATTTATTTTCATCTTAAACCCTCATATTCTGACAATTAATATGTTCCCATGGCTTCCCAGTGTCCAGATAATCCGCTTTAATTCCCATTTTACCAATCAACTGGCAGAGTCGAGTTAAACCCGGAACTTCTGTTGCATAGTGGGTGGCATCAACCAGGGTGATCCCCAGTTTTCTGGCTAGAACACTTCCAGGATGGGTTAAATCACCAGATAATAATAGATCAACACCTTTTTCACTGGCCAATTGTATATAATGAGGATTCAAACCGAATCCAGATATTATAGCTACTTTTTTTAAGATGTTTTTGTTTCCTTTTACCAGGTTAATATTATCAACTGGGATTGACCTAGAAACGTTTCGTATAAACTCTTCCAGTTTATATCCTGTACTACTGCTGCTTTTTTTGGAATTACCTATCCTTTTGGAATTACCCATTCTATCAGTATTACAGATTCTGCCTATTCCTGTCTCAGGTTCCAGGATATCGGTAACTTCAAGTTGCAGGGATTCGGCCAGGGCATCATTTGATCCGCCCTGGACAATATCCCAGTTGGAATGGATGATGTAAGTGGGAATGGTTGGAGTAAATAGTGGTGGATGGTGACAAACTAAGAGATCTGCGTCTGTTGTTTCTGGGATAATTCCAGGAATAAGATCTAAAACTACTAATGCGTTTTCCACCTCAATTTTCTCTGGATGGCCCGGGCCAATGAATCCTACTGGATCATCATGTAAAGCTAATTTAAGAGGGACTTCTTCCTCTATGTATTGGAAAAGTTCAGATGCTAACATTGGCCACCGTAGAATCAATTTTTTGCAGGTATTCTTCCAGTGCATCATCTGGAGAGATGGGTTGCAGAGCAGATATTGTCATGGCAGGTTCGGTCATGAGTTCTGTGAATTTTAGGTAGTTTTTTTCTTTAAAAAGAACACCCTCATAAAAATTCATACCAGCCACCCCGTAAAGAACCCCCTTACTTTTTAATAAATCATGAAGAGCTTTTCTGAGGATTTCAATGGTCATGGTCATGGTTCCAGAAGTTTTTGTATTCAAACCACCGGTTTTAAGGATTCCCTTATACTGAGAGCTGGCCAGTTCTACGCGTTCTGTTATGTTGCTTTTTTCCATGATACTGTTATCGCTACCATCAGAGGTGGGATCTTCTACCATGAATAAGGATACATCGGAATTTACAAATTCCCGGACTGATTCTGGGCTCAATCCCCCCAGACCGGTGGTGTCAATGACCAGGTCCGCATCACTAATCCGGGTTAAATCATCTGTAAAATGAACACCATCGCCCAGAAGAGATTCAAGGTGGGGGTGGATATCAATAACTGTGACCTTTGAAAACTCTTTAAATCGTTCAGCCAGTTTCATCCCGGTGATATAAGCCCCTACAATAACTGTTCTATCTATATTTACATCCAGTGTTTCTACCCAGTTGAGGGTGGCTTCACATTTAACATCACCAATTTGGTTTATGATATCTCCGGTTTTCATTCCGGAATACATGGTGTATACCTCTTCAGTGATTCCCCTTTCCTTGATGATCATTCCACCACCATAAATCCAATTCTCAAAAGAGCATGGGTTATTTCATCTCGGACTGCATCTTCTACTTCCTTACCATGTAAAATATGGGATGGTGATGTGGCTGCTGATAATATTCTACCTTTTTTATCCATTATCACCAGTAATGATCCAGAACCTGGAACTCCCAGGCGTCCTCTGGCAATTACCAGATCACAATCACAGGTATCCAGGGCCATAAGAGCTTTGGTAATGGCAGGAGTTCTTGATAGATCTGCAGAATTGGTGTGTATGCATAAATGCTCCGCACTTGGTAGATTGAATTTGGTTAAAACTTCATTTATGGCCTTTGTTTTCACTGTGTTTCTGTTGGGAACCACGATTCTCTTACAGGAGCGGATGTGTTTTTGGAGTGATAATAATTCCTCTTCTGTATCACCAAATCGTTCCCCTTCAACAGATTCTGCATAGGCATTTTTGATTGTTTTCTCGAAGTCCATGGAATAACCTGCTTTTTCTAGTATTTACAACTGTAACCTGTTATTTTTTTATTTTGATATTTTTTCTCATTATATCCCAATGATCCATTATATACCATTATATTCAAGTAAATCTCTTAATATTTCATTAATCCCATTATATTTCAGTGATTCCCACTTCTTTAACAGGACAGGGGATTTCATTAATTTCAGGGTTAAGTCCAAGTTCTTTAATAGTGCGAAGAACTTCCTTAAGGTTTCCACAACTTGGAGAACCAACTCCCTTAACATCCAGTGGATAGTCATCTGGAATTACAGTTGCCACATTATCTGCCCCGGACATTAATGAAAACTTAACATTCTCCGGGCCTATGGTGGGGGTGGGAACAGTGATCCGTAAATCATTGAACATCAATCGGGTTATAGCTATGGTTTTCATCTGCTCAATCAGTGAACAAGGGGGATGATCCGCCATGGGCGTGTCCAGATAAGGATTAAAGCCCATAATTGGTATTTCACCCAGGGTGGGGAATTCTTTAAGTAAAAACAGGTGGTTTACACGGTCCTGGTATGATTCACCAACTCCAATAAGTAAACCAGATGATAATTCTATATCCATATCGTTAACCATTTTACATGCCATTAACCGGTCTTTAAGTAGTTCACCAGGTTTTAGATGATTGAATAGTTTTTGGTTTATTGTTTCAAGGTTACAGCACACTGTGTCAGTCTGGTACTCAGCAAGTTGTTTCAGGGCTTCTGGATTCAAATCAGAACCAACATTCACCAGCAACTCCAGTTTAGTGTTTTCTTTTACAATTCTAGCAGCCTGAACAGCATGCTGTCCGTTGTATCCATGGGCGCCGGAGCAGCTGACCCGGGGAATTCCAGATCTTTCCACAGATCTGGCTGCCATTAATATTTCATCTTCTGTTTTTGTGAAAGAATGATAGTATCCTTCAGAGGATGTTTTAGCTGCAAAACCACAGTATTTACATTTCGGGGTGACTTTACATAAATTGGTTAAATGAACAGTTGAGGTGAGTTTAATACTCCTGTTTTTGGAATCTCGTAGTTTTGAAGCAGCTTCAAAAATTTTAAGGGTGTTTTCATGAGATTTTGTTCGGAACAATTCCAGAACTTCATCTTTTCTTAAATCTTCTTCATTTAACGCCCTTTTGATAATTCTGTTTATCAATTTAGCACCTGATGTGTTTTTTATAAGTATTTTAAGAGTAAGACTTATGAAGAACTTCCAAATCATAGCCAATTAAAATATAAAGCAATGCGTTGGAAGCTATGAGTGTTGGAATTTAAGTTGAAAATTTTCATGCAATCATTTTTATTTTCATTTTATCCTGTTTTTTAAAAAAAAATAAAAAAGGGTGGTCTGTTTATATGTTACAGGTTGGCCCCTTTCCTTTTCTGTTTTCCAGTACTTCCAGGACTGAAGGTAAGACATCTGCGGCAGCACCGAAGTTCATGGAGTCTGCTGTTCCCAGGAGTGCTCCGGGATCCAGTTTTTCTTCCATGTGGTCAATTCCCACACTGTTCATCAGATCGGTTACCTGGGTCAGTGATTCTTTGGCCATCATCTGGGCGAAACCTGCTGGAGCTCCCAGGATGTTCATTACTGAGTCACGGTAGCTCAAGATTCCAGCGTAGGTTATGGCAGTGAGTGCTGAGCACATGTCACAAACTGGACCTAACAGTTCTGCAGGTAATTTGAATGCATTACCACGTGCTGCTACACCCCAATCAACCAGGTTACAGATAGCTTCTTCAGAAGCGTAACCTTCTGCAATGTATACCTGTCCTTTCATTTCAGGTACTGCTCCAGGGTGATATGATGATACATTGACTTTTGGTGCAATGTTCATTTCATCGCTTGATAGGTCTTCGAATATTTTCTGGAACATGGTGGTAGGTACTGTACAGGCATGGGTCAGGATAGCGCCTTCTTTAAGGTCATCGGCGAATTTTTTAATGATTCCCATCTGCATGTCACCCTTAGGGAACCATGTCATAACCCAGTCTGCATCCTGAACTGCTTCATTATCATCGGTGGTGACTTCGAAACCCAGATCTTCAGGGTGAGTAAAGTGAATAGCACCTTTAGGTGGTTTTGGAAGATCTTTAGCTACTGCATTGACTTTTTCCCTGATCTGTGGCATTATGCTTTCAGGGTTTTCTTTGTGAGCTTCAATAACTGCTTCGTATTCAAAATCATCAATGACTGTGAAGTCATTGTCAAATACAGGATCTGATACCACTATTTCATCTATGCCTGCTAATTCCTTGAGTTCTGCCCCCATGGCTATGGTGGAATGAGTCATGGCTATTTCTGGTTTTCCTACTTGTTCTGCTACTTCGCAGGCTCGGCTAAAGTTAGTTATCCCACTGGCTGCGTGGGTTCTGTAACAACCGGCCCCCAATATTGCAAGTTTCATACTATCACTCCTTTTTTCTATCAAATAGTAATAATACTACCATTTTTTGTAGTACAAAATAAGATAGTCTAAATGTAATATAAATGTTTTGATTTATGTCACATATTTTATGAAGTAGAAAAAAATATAATAAAATTTTAGTATATAATAATAAAAAATATTATCCAATAACCTGGATTATCCATACCCTCACATCTATCGTGAAAAATCACAACAATACTCCCCGGAAGATGTTCCTATACAGTTATTATCAATGATTATCAGCATTTGAGTAATATTTGAGAGTAGTTAATTGATTTAATTAATTAAAATTAAATTAAAAATAATAGGGAGTTTAAAACCCCCTGAACCTATGATGACCATTATATTTTGCGATAATGACTTAATTGTGTCCATTTAAAAAACACTATGCTTAATTAAGTCCATTTAAAATACTATTTCCGGATAATTGTAGCTCTTTCATGGATCGGGGCATTTTGATCAGTTAATCCGATCATCTCATCAGGCAAGTGTTCTAAACTAGCCCCATATTTAAGTCCATCAGTCACTGTTTTCTGTTTACGGATGAAAGTTCCTTCCGTCATGTTAAATCCAAATGGTAGATGCCGGGCACATATTTCCCTTAAATTATCATGGAACTGATCAGGATCTTCTATTTCGGTTGTTTTTACTTCAATTAAAACTCTGCCAGTTTTGACATGCAAATCAATTTTTTCACCCTTAATTGTTATAAATCTGGATTCTTCACCAGTTTCTGAAATTGACATTCTTCTCCCATGTAGAACTATCCTATTAACCTCATTTATACCATCCAAGTCAATTAATAGCTTTTCAGTAGTTTCACAACCCAACAAACGGTGGGGAAATATTTCAATATCTGTTACCTGACTTTCAACATCACTTTCAATATCCATTTATTTCAACTCCAGTTTTATTTTTACAATTAACGTTCCAGAATCATTAAAATTCCAGACTAGAACATACCTTTAAAGATTCGAATCAATTGAAATCCATCAATAACCTTCCAATATAACCTATAGCATAGTTAAAATATGTCTCTAGTATCGTTCTCAGTTCATGAAGTCCATAGAAAGGAATCTTTATAGCAAAGGAATTCCAAATTAAGGAATGAAATTAAAAGGAGACTTAAACAGTCTCCTTCTCTGTAGGAAGGAACTGACAGTAAATGATGGCATTCCATTCACACACTGTCCTAACCCATGGCAATAATATAACTATGATTTAGTTTATTACCATAGGTTAGTCAATTAAGAAGTAGTAACAACTATATAAGATTTACGGTTACGAAAATTGTAAGTTAATTGGCTGAAAATTTAGAAAGCTAATTAGATTGAAAATTTACCTAACTTTATTGTTAAAATAAAGCACAATTCAAGGATAAAAATGAAATTAAAAATTCAGACATTATAAATAAGCTAACCCACTAACCTACATCCCAGATTTCTAAAAAAACTAACACAACATATTCGCACCAATTCGTTGAATATCATAAATCTATTACATTTTATTGTTTTTTTAGCAATATTAAACACCCATTAAAAACTAGAAATACGTTTTGATGAAAGTAAATTTTACACTACGTTTATACACGAAATTTAGGTAAATTCCCAATTTAATAATAATAATAATAATAATAATAATAATAATAAATAAGTAATAAATAACCCAGAGATAATAATATTTTTTTCTAAAGTCACATCGGGCAAAAACCTATATTCAGAAACCTATTTTTAAAAACTATACCCCTACTCGTTTAATCACTGAAAACAGAATTATTACCCACTCCTTAAACAAAGATAAATAAAAGGCAATTGAAGAATTCACTTATTTTAAAAGTTTTTCAAATAATATTACTGTCAAATATAACTATTTATGGCTAAATAACTGCACATAATTCATTTTACTAACCAAAACCTTTATAAATGTAATACTACTTATGTCTTTATTAATCATCTCGGAGGTAATATAAAAATGATAACAAGTAATACAAACTTGAATGTTTGTGTAAATAAAATCAAGATGATCAGGCCAGGTAACAATCCAAGAAGCTGTGATCTAAACCTAAATGTTGATTGGACTATTGAATACAATAGAACAGATGAAGGGAACATGGGATACGTTTGTACCTTAGATGCAATGGGTGAAATGCCACTCAAATTTGCAGTAAAGGGTTTCTTAGAATGTGAAACCCAAATAGAAGATTTAGAAAAACGTTCAGATGAACTTTCACCACTCATTCTGGATAAATGTATGAACACCATGGTAAATATTGTAAACGCCACCAACAACAGCATAATCACCATTAACACGGTCCCTGAAGTTTATTTAAACTGTGTTTCCAGTGAGTTCAAAAACTAAATTAAAAAGCTATTTAAAACTTTGATACTATTTAAACATTCAATACCACTTCAAATCATATTTAAACCCACATTCAAGAGAAATAACTGTTAATTTCAAGACTTAGACTTCTAAAAAACATTAAATAGCCCCTAAAGACCATTTAGATAGTCTAAGATTACCTCAATTATGATCAAAAACCATTTTAAAAAAAAACAGGTGTACAATATGTTGAAAATCGCACATACCATCTGCCCATCCTGCAGTGTAGGATGCGGTGTGAACCTTATAATCAAAAACCAGGAAGCAGTGGGAACCTATCCCTACAAAAGACATCCGGTAAACCAGGGAAAAAACTGTAAAAAAGGAAGAGATTCATTCCACATATTGAATGAAAACCGCTTAAAAAATCCTTTAATAAAAAAATCAGGTCTTGAACAGGTGAGCTGGGATGATGCCCTTGATGCTGCCAGTTTGAAGATGAAATCTTATTCTCCCAGTGAAATTGGAATTATTGCCTCTGGAAACTGCACCAACCAGGAATATGAAATCCTGAAAAAATTCGCCAAATCCATGGGTGTTGAAAACATTGGCTACAATGCAGGGCCTTTTCCATCATTTGATTTTGAAACAGCCACCCTGGACGATGTTGAAAACTCCAGTACCATCCTGATAATAGGGGATGTCCTAAAAGAAAACCCTTTACTAGGCCGTAGAGTTATTTTAGCACACGAGAAGGGTGCCACCATAATATCTGTGGATTTATTTGAAAAAACACTCACTGGAATAAATTCTGATGAGTACCTACAGTTAGGATCAATGGCTGAATTTTCAGAAATTAGTAAACAAATCCTTCCCCAACTCAATGAATCATCCACAGTCCTGATTGAGAATCTGGAAACCAGAGAAGAATTTGAAAATATCCTTAAAGTCTTCCAGGGATCTGATGCCAAAATATTACCAGTACTTGGAGAGTGCAACAGTAGAGGAGCTATGAACCATCTACCTGCATTGATTGAAGATGAATTGAAGGAGATTCTGGAGAAGGTGAAACTTTTATACGTTGTAGGTGATGACCCTGCATCTTATTTAGGTGAATCCATGAAAAACATGGATTTCATAATTACAGAAAGCTGTTTAGTTACTGAAACTGCTTTGATGTCTGATGTGGTCTTACCAGGATCCTGCTGGGCTGAAAAGTCAGGATCATTCACCCGCACCACTGGAGAAACTCAAGAAATCTCAAAAATAGTTGAAGCACCCGGAGATGCCAGGGATGACGTGAGCATTATGATTGAACTGGCTGAAAAAATAGGACTGGAGTTGTAAGGTGTATAAAATGGAACCACAATTTTTACTTGCCAAAGCAAAAGACGAAGAAATAGCCAAAAAAGGAGAATGTGGAGGTGCTGTCAGCGCTTTATTTAAATATCTTCTTGACCAGGAACTGGTTGATGGAGTTTTAACCCTGACTAGGGGAGACGATGTATACGATGGTATTCCTACCCTTCTTGAGGATTCAGATGACATAATTGAAACCTGCGGATCCCTGCACTGTGCACCAACCATGTTCGGAGACCTGATAAGTAAACAGTTGGCGGACATGCAACTGGCAGTCAGTGTGAAACCCTGCGATGCCATGGCCATAAAGGAACTGGAAAAAAGGCACCAGATCGACAGCGACACCATCTACAAGGTAGGGCTTAACTGTGGGGGTACAGTGATGCCCATCACTGCTCGGAAAATGATCGAAATGTTTTATGATGTGGACCCAAAAGATGTGGTGGCCGAAGAGATCGATAAGGGTAAATTCATCATCGAACTAGCTGACGGGACCCATAAAGCTGTGGAAATTGATGAACTAGAAGAAAAAGGGTTTGGTAGGCGTGGCAACTGCCAGAGATGTGAACTGAAAATACCTCGAAACGCGGATCTGGCCTGTGGTAACTGGGGAGCAGAACCTGGCTGGACCTTCATTGAAGTTGTGACTGAAAAAGGCAGGGACCTGGTGGAAAATGCCAGGAAAAAGGGATACTTAGAAGTTAAAACCCCCTCGGAAAAGGCAATTGCCATAAGAGAAAAGATTGAGGGAGTGATGATAAAGTTAGCCCGTAAATTCCAGGATAAATATCTGGAAGAAAATTATCCTGCCCCTGATAACTGGGAAGAATACTGGAACAGGTGCATAAAGTGCTATGCCTGTCGGGATGTGTGCCCACTGTGTTTCTGTAAAGAATGCGACCTTGAAAAAGAATTCTATGCTGATGAAAATGAAATAGCACCAGACCCTCTCACATTCCAGGGAGTCAGATTGTCCCATATGAGTTTCAGCTGTGTAAACTGTGGACAGTGCGAGGATGTGTGTCCAATGGAGATTCCACTGGCACGAATCTATCACAGAATGCAGAAGAAATACAATGATGAAACCGGATTCATAGCTGGTGTGAGTGAAGAATTACCACCACTGTACAGTCCAGAAAAGGAATAAAAAATATATTGAATCTTTAAGAGCTGTGAATTGAAAATAAGGTGATAATAATGTCTGAAAATGATCCAAAAATACTGGGATTTTGTTGTAACTGGTGTTGTTACGGAGGTGCAGATACTGCGGGCACTGCCCGGATGCAGTATCCTCCCAATGTCAAAATTTTAAGGGTGATGTGTTCGGGTAGAATCAACCCATCAATGGTGCTCAAAGCATTTAAAGAAGGAGCAGATGGTGTTTTTGTTGGAGGCTGTCACATGGGGGACTGCCACTACGATGCCGGAAACTACAAATGGAAACGTCGGGCTAAACTCATTGAAGATCTACTACCTGAATTTGGTATTGACAAGGAAAGATTCCGATTTGAGTGGATATCTGCTTCCGAGGGTGAGAAGTTCCAGAAAACCATGAAAGACTTCACTGACACCATAAAATCTGAGGGGCATCTTCAGAGGTCCTTCTCAAAAAAGTCTAAAAATCAGTGAAAATGTTTCCCCTACTCTTATTTTTTTTGAGAATTTTATTCTATTTTCCATAATTTGAAAGGAAAGCCATCTGGGACCAATTTTCTTAACCAGTAGATGATTTTGTTAAAAGAAATGTAAAAAAAGGTATTTGCAAATTTTATGGTGAAAAAAATGAAAATAACAGTTTACGGTGCTGGAAATCAGGAACTTTACGTTAATCAACTGAAATTACCTGATAAATATGGTGGAACTCCTCCCTATGGAGGGAGCAGAATGGCAATTGAGTTTAAAAAGGCAGGGCATGATGTTTACCTTGCAGAACCTGATCGGAGCATGCTTACCAGTGATATGTGGAAAACAGTAGAAGATGCAGGGGTGATAGTCACCTCCGATGATGCTGAAGCTGCCAGTAATGCCGAAATAGCGGTTCTCTTCACACCCTTTGGTAAGCCCACCTTTAACATTGCCAAAAATATCATAAAACACCTTCCAGAAGGTGGTGTGATTGCCAACACCTGCACTGTTTCTCCGCTGGTACTGTACTATGTGCTGGAATTGGAGATTAAAAGAAAAAGGAAAGATGTAGGAATATGTTCCATGCACCCGGCAGCAGTTCCTGGGACTCCTCAACATGGCCACTATGTGATTGGAGGTCACACCACCAATGATCTGGACCTGGCCACGGGAGAACAGATTAAAAAGTGCGAAGACCTGGCTAAAAGCTGCAATAAAGATGCTTACGTTGTGCCCGCTGATGTTTCATCGGCAGTGGCGGACATGGGATCCCTGGTAACTGCAGTGACCCTTTCAGGGGTTCTGGATTACTATCAGGTGGGGACCAAAATCATTAAGGCACCCAAGGAAATGGTTGAAAAACAGATACTCATAACCCTGCAGACCATGGCCTCCCTGGTGGAATCATCTGGAGTTGATGGCCTCTTAAAAGCAATGAATCCAGAGTTACTGGTTAAAAGTGCCGGTTCCATGCACCTTTTAGATGAACAAAAAGATCTAGATGCAGCCCTGGAGACTTTATCTAACCTGGATCCGGAGTTGATGGAAAATGCCCGGGATGCAGAAATAAAGCCAACCAACCTGGTGGCTGCCCAGGCCTTATCAAAGGAACTTCTGAATTTAATGGGAGAAAAGGCATCTGAAGGCACCATCAGACGGTGCATGCGTAAGATGTTTGAGTGAATCAGTCCTTCGAATAAAAAATGTTTGAATGAATCAATTCTTTCTAAAAGTGAATCAATTCCTTCCAAAATTAAAAACTTTTTTTATTTTCATTTTTCTATTCATTTTTTTGGCTGGTTTAAAATCAGGATCCATTTCAGTGGCCTTACTGAAACATTCAATGGCTTCTGGATCTCTTCCAAGTTTTAAAAGGGCATTCCCCTTACTGTGCCATATTTCAGCATTTTCTGGGTCTAATTTCAAAGCCATGTTTATACATTCCAGTGCATCTTCGTAATTTTCAAGCAATCCCAGTGTAATCCCTTTATTGTACCATAATCGGGGATTTTTCGGATTTATCTTAAGAGCTTTTTCATAACAATCAATTGCTTCCGGGTACTTAACTGCCTTCATAAGGCTGTTTCCTTTGTTATTCAATATTTTGGTATTTTCTGGGTCTAATTCAAAGGCCTGGTCAAATATTTCGGAAGCTTGACTGAATTTACGGATTTCAGTAAGCGAAATTCCCTTATTATTCATGACCATTGCATTATCCGGTTCAAGTTCCAATGCCTTATCAAAGGATCCTATTGCCTTTTGGTATTCTTTACCTTCCATAAGATGAAGGCCTTTCTGGTTCCATGCCATTACTGCATCCTGACCAGATTCCACTGCTTCATTAAATGATTCTGTTATTTTTTGATGTTTATCCATCCAGCGGGTAGCTTCACCAGTCCCGGTTACTAAAAATACCAGAATCGCACCTAAAACTATGAATAATATATTTAATAATGTATTTCCTTCAAAAATTGTATAATATGCCTTAGAATATATTAATAACAGTATTGCAATTAAACCTACAGCTGCTATTACCCTGTAATGAGTTTTGTTGTAATATTCAAACCTCTCAAAAATGCCATATAAAAACAGTAAAAAACCAAAAGCGCCAATAAATATGTTTAAAAAAACATCATTAAAACTGTAACTACTTGTATTCGTTATGACATTTCCAACAAAAAGTAGAAGGAAAAGAGACCCTAATAATAAACTTGATGATAATTTCCTCATGTTACACCTGTTAATTTTTAATAAATATTTTTATAAAATTATGTTTTTAAATTTAAGGCACTTAAACATTTTGATGACTTGAACATTATAAATTCATCAGTTTTTGGGGACTGTATGAGTTTTGCGCCGATTCACACTCAGTTTGTAATACTTAAACTAATTTTTATACTAACTTTTAAATAGCTTAACCAATTATTATAATTAGAATAAAAAATCCGAATTTAGATTATGAAACTACTGTTACATATTATTAAGGTTTTACAAACTTTGGAGATTCTAAAAGGTGATTTTAGTGCATGATATGATCAAAGAAGCAGTAAATAACATGGATTCAGCTCTTGAACTCAGCAGATCAGAAAAAAATGTCAACGATGTGGTGGATGCAGTTTCCGAACTATCCACTGCTAGTGCCACCCAGCTGGGAACGAACTTCAAAAAATTCCCCCTGGGATGCGATCTGACTGAGATCGTGGTTGGTACCTGTGCCTCTGACCTGGGAAGAGATGAACTATTGGGTAACTGCCTGTTATCTAACATGCTTGGCGCTTCCATCCATGTGTGTGCCTATGCCTTTGCCGATATTGCCGAAGCCAACAACATGAGAGGTATTGATATCCTCAGGGAAGTTAGAGAAGCCACTGATGTTCCACTGGATCTGGATCACTTTGGTCGTTTTGGAGCCATGCGCTTCCCCCGGGAGATTGTTAAATGCCCAGGGCAGTGTTATAATCAGGGCCCACCTTTTCAGGAATGTCCACGGGACCGGATCCACGCCAGACTCATGGATAAAGAGGAAGCTGCACAGGATGAGAGGGAGGAATGGATTAAATGTTCATCATCTGTGGCCATTAATGTAACCAGTGCCCAGGGTGGGGAAGGTCATGCTGCACCTTTAGAAGAGGCTGAAGAGATTGCCAGCCTTGCCCAGGAATACGGTAAAGGAGTGGAGGCCATCATGTTCATTGGAGATGGATACGACGATCTGGTCACCGGATTCAGTAAAGCCCTTGAACTGGGGGCGGATATCTTTGTACTGGAGGGAGGACCATTTAACCAGTCCACTGACCGTCTGGATAGTTTTGCCAAGGCAGTGGCCATGGCCCGTATACTGGTTCCAGGGAAGATCGTGGCCACCAACGGTGCCTATGAAGATGAATGTCGTGTGGGTCTGCGAGCAGGGCTTAACGCCATAATCACTGGTTTCCCCAGTAACCACCATGGGTACATGTGCGGATACAGTCCCGGAACTGCGAAAAAGGGTAATTTCGGACTTCCACGGGTTATTAAAATAATCAAAGAAGAACTAAAACCGGGTTTGACCAACGTGCCAATACAGAGGGGAGATTTGGAAGCACTGGCCTCTTCAATTAAGGCCGTGGGTCCTGAAAACGTTTACCCCCAGAAAATAGGAGATTTCACACTGGGAGATGCCCACTGGGCAGTGGTTCCTAATTCACCTATTTATGAGAAGGTTGAAGTTCAAAGGACCATTCAGGGTATTCATGAAAGTTTGACTGGTAGCAGTGCAGCACTCATTGGTGGCAGGTTCGTGTCATGGGCTCTAGCCAGAGAATTAAACAATGATATGGATGAGATCATCATCAGTGATAAAGATCCATGGGTGGAAAAGGTAACTGTGGACATCTTAAATAAAGAACTCCCATCCACTATCATTGGAGCATCATCAGATGATAAAAATGCATCTAAAAATGCGGATCACACCATAATTACTTCCACCATTCCCAGACTGGTTAGGAGGATTTCAGGGAATTTGGATGGTGCTATTACTTTGATCTAAATGAATTGATAATACTCAATTTGATCATGTTATTCAACACCTTCTCGTCAAGAAAATTCAACACCTGGCTCTCAGGAAAATAGAGGATTATACACTACATTTTTGGTATGTAGTTATTATCCTCAAATGTTTCATCTTAAAAGCATGATTAAATACTTAAACAACAATTTACTGCCAGAATGATAAGAATGAAATTCATCCAGAACCCAAACACCATAAAAAGGCAGAAATATTAAATCAACAGAAAAAAGTTCAAATATCCGTTTTTCATTGGTTTTAGTACAATCAGATCTTTTTAATCGAATTTTTCCAAACAGGATACCACCATCATTTTTAAGAAAGTAAACTCAAACGGAAATATGAAATTGAAACCACATAATACAAAATTAAAGTCCATATGATTATAGTTGCGTGTTTTTTTGCTCGAGGATGATTTCCATTGGTCCATAATAAAAAAGGCCCTAAAATAAGAATAGTTAAACCAAAAAATAAATTTAAAACTAATCTTACCCCGATAAAAATCACCCTCCAATCAACGAAAGCATAATTGAAGGTTGAAACTATAAATTCTGGAATATACTTTAAAAGAGGCAATGCTAAAATCCATGGGAAAAGTAAAGCCCCTAAAATGAGGACCAATGCGAAGATCATGTACATTTTGATGGATATGGAATCTGAACCAGTTATAACCTCTTTAACCAGGAAGTATATTGAAGCAAATGGTAAAACAAAAATTGATACACCTGATATCATCCAGTCAATACTGGGCCTTTCGTTTTTTACTATGTGTATTGCTAAAAATCCTAAAACTATCAAACAAAAAGTTTTAATCCCGGGTAGTGCTTCTGACAGAATATTCAAGTAATCCAGAACACCATAAGAGATAGTCAATCCCAGAAAGATGTAGGATATGATGGTTAACTTTGTAAAGGGATAAGGTTGTATATCATCGATACTGACCTTTTTACTGTTTTCTACAATTAAATCAACATCTTCCAGACTCATTATAGGTCTCCAGTATCCTTTTAGCATTTCTGGCTGGTTTGAAATAGGGGTTTATCTTTAAAACCTTTTTATAATATTTAATAGCATCCCCATTTTTTCCCATCCTTTCCATTAGAGCACCCATTGCATACAAAGTTTCAGCATGTTTTGCATCTAAATTTAAAGCATGACAAAATAATTTTAGTGCATCATCTGATTTTTCCATATCACACAGTACTCTGGCCTTGTTATAATAATAATCAGCTTCCTCAGGTTTTATTTCAATAGCAATGTTTGCACATTCTATTGACTCGTCTAACTGCCCCATTTTCCTCAAAATAATACACTTCAGATTCATAGCCCAATCATATTTAGGCTCCAATTTTAAAGCTTTTTCAACGTTTTCCAGAGCCTCAGAGTATCTTCCCAAATCTTCCTGAACTGAAGCCAGATTTGCCAGTGTGAATCTATCCTGAGGATCTTCCTCCAGTTCCACCAGGTAACAACGGATGGCCTCATTAAAAAAGGCATTAACATTATTCAATTTCCACATTCTCTTCAAAAACGAAGCTTTATCATGCCAGAGTAAGCCATCATCAGGATTGATCTTCAATCCTTCATCTAGACATTTTAAACTCTCAGAATGTTTTCCAAGATTCTCCAGATCTCTGGCTTTAACTGTGTAAAAATAACTATCTTTCGGTTTAAGTTCAATTGCTCTGTTTATGCATTCCAAAGATTTTTCATATTCACCCATATCCCCATAAAGCATTGCTTTGTTGGCATGAGTGAGATAATAATCAGGATTTAGTTCTAATGCTTTATCGAAGGATTGAAGTGCTTTTGAATTCTTTTTTAATTTTTTTAGAGAGTTGCCTTTATAATTCCAGAGATCGGGATCATCAGGATTGATTTTAATGGCTCGTTCATAGGATTTAAGAGCATCGGGATAATTCAAGTCCCATTCGAAGAAAAGCCCTTTAAAATACCAGGCCGCTTGATTTTCAACTTCATTTTCAATGATCTGATCCAAACAATTAATCGCCCTTTTGTAATCTTTTAAATCGCTGAAAAGAAATGCTTTATTAAAATAAACCTTTGAATAACCAGAATGAAAGTCTAAAGCCCGGTCAAAACAGGCCAAAGCCAGTTCATATTTTTTAAGATTTTCTAAAGCATTTCCTTTCCCAATCCAAGTTTCAGCATTATTAGCAGCTAGTTTCACTGATTCATCGAAAGATCGGATTGCTTCTTCATAATCTTCCAGTTCACTGAGGGCAAAACCTCGGTACTGCCATGCAGTGGCATTTTTTGAATCTTTCTCCAAAGACCTATTAAAAAGATCTACAGAATCGGGGTATTTTTCTAGAAAGTAGATAACCAGTCCTGCATTATACAGTAGTGTTGCATCTTCAGGATTGTTCAACAGTTCAGTGGTGTAAAGATCCAGTGCTTTTTCATAGGATTCATTTTTTTCATTCTTCTTGCCCATTATCTGGTAGATGTTTCCCTTGTGATGCCATGCCCTCCATTTTGAGGATTTATTGTTAGTGACTCATCAAGGCAGTGCAGTGCATCTTGGTACCTTCCCATTTTTTTATAAACCAAGCTTTTGTCAATCCATGCACCGTAAAATTGAGGATCTGAACTTAAAACCCGGTTAAAAAGTTTTAATGCCCTTTCATTACTTCCTGATCCTGTGAAGAAATTTCCAAATATCATCAATATTCTGTTAAAACGTTTTGAACTCATTCAATTCTCCATGAATGGATTATTCACTGATCTATTTAAGTTTTAACTAATCCCTCGACTACACGAATTTAAAGCTCTGCATTATAATGTTGAATGCGTTCTGAGATTTGTCAAAGTTTTGTGGTGTGGAAAAGAATGAAACCGTATACATTGAATCATTATGTTTGCACCAGTATTCCCTTTGCTTTATGTGGGTGTTGCCTTTATCTACGGTATAAAGTAACTCATATGCACTTTCACCACTGATACTGGACTGATTTTTGGATAAGATGTTGTAACCGGAATTTCCATAAGATTCTAAGACTGTTTCCATATTACTATCCAGGCTGTTACCAGTTACCATAGGATGTTTTTGCACAGAGAACCCTGTTTCAGGATCAGATGGATCAACCAGATTTATCAGAATCTTGGATTGAGTGGTGTTGCTTGGATACTGCACGTCCGCTTTCACCCATGTCTCTGAATAATTAAATGAAAGACCATCCGCCTCATAATGCTTGCTAGCTTCTTCAGATGAAATACAACCAGATATTAAAACTGCAAAACAGGAAATTATCATTAACAATACTAAATAGTTCTTCAAAATTCAAGCCTCCCCATTAATAATTAACTCTATTAAAATCCTATTAAAAAAATCAGTATATAATATTTTCGATTTTATTTTTATTATTTTTACCTGGAAAAAATAACTTCCAGTTCTTATTAAATAAATTATCACACACAAATAACATAACTTCCTCAAAAATGTAATTAAAAATTCAAGATATTTGTCTAGTTTTCAGATACACTACTTGTGAAAAACCCCCTAAAAATAAAAAAATGTGTGATTTATGGAAATATTCCCTTTTAACTTAAATTGACATCTTAATAATCAGGATTAAGCATGTCTACCCGCACTAACTACATCAAACTCATCCAGGTTCACACTCCCTATGATACGGTAGAACTCTTCTTCAGGTTGACTGTGGAGTTCCTCATGATCAATACCCCTTACCTCTTTCAGTCCACGGAGATAATATTTGATGTCAGGACCTAATTCATCCATGATCCGGTACCCTCTTCCAATGTGAACCAGGTCTTTTACATCACAGTTAGAGGTTAAATTCACGATTTTCCCCAATAGCTGTTCTGTGGGTTGTTTGTATGTTCCCATTTCCAGTGCTGTTTCAATATCCATTGGAACTCCAAGTTCACCGGCAACTTCACTTTGGGTTTTTCCGGTGTGTTTTCTGAATCCTAAAATCAAATTTTTTAAATCATTTTCCATAATTTTATGCCTCCTACTTTTATGGATAATAATATGACCCCCATATTATAAATAATTTTTTAAATTAAAGTATTACTATTTATTGGCCAATAAACTGTCAAAACTTCCTTAAAAATCATCACCTCCCAACCCGAAAGCTTATTTATTTGAAAGTCTTATCTAGTTCAAAGTAAGAACTCATTATAACTCAATTGAAAATCTCATTATAAATCAATAGAAAATAAATTTACTAATCCAGATCTACTAATCCCGATCAATTCACATTTGACCTAAAATCAAACTAATTCATTACAGGTGCCAATTTGCTTAAAAAACGTTACATATTCCTAATTCTAGTGATCCTCCTGGGGATTTACATGTTCATCGAGCCATACTGGATTGAAACCAAATATGTAACCATTGAATCTGACCAGATCCCAAGCCAGTTTGACGGAAAGACCATTGTTTTCCTATCAGATATTCATGCAGGTCCTGATTTTAGCCAGGCCAGGATTGACAGTTTGGTCAACCAGGTCAATGCTCTAAACCCTGATTTGATACTCCTGGGAGGAGATTATGTGGATGGGGATTCTGCCTATATTAACTCAACCTTTGCGTCTTTATCCAAACTAAAAGCACCCCTGGGTGTCTACGCGGTTTTAGGGAATAAAGATCCCCAGTATAAAACCCTGGATGCCATTCCAGATTATGGAATTACTTACATTGGGAATAAAGGGACCTGGATTGTGGAAAATGGTTCCAGGATCCGTCTGGGTGGAGTGGGTGACTACAACAACGGTGTTCAGATCCCCAGTGCCACCACCTCAGTGGTTACTCCTCAGGACTTCGTTATTATGGTTACCCATAATCCGGATTACTTCCCCAAGGTGAATAAGTCCAAGGTAGACCTTGTTTTATCCGGTCACACCCACGGAGGACAGGTAACATTTTTCGGCCTCTGGGCACCAGTTACTCATTCTGATTACGGGAATAAATACCGGACCGGAGTAATTGAAGAAAATAACAGTACTTTAATCGTTAGTAATGGTATAGGAACAACCATGCTCCCCATACGGTTTTTTGCAAGGCCCCAGATAATAGTGGTTGAATTAAAAAAGACGTAAACCCCACCTACCTAAAAAATAGATCCATATGTAAGATAAAATTTCCCTAAAAAAATAAATCCGTCACAGAAAAGTAAAATCAAGCTCATTTATGAATAACGGCTTATTTAGAAGGTAACATTTTCATTAGAAGTAACGGCACATTTAGAAGTAATAGTTTTGTTTAGAAGGAACATCCAGCTCATTTGAAATTTTTCAAACACATCCCCTTGGTCAAGCCGGGTTTTTTATCCAAAAGGAGCCGGATTGCTTCTTCAAAGTGTTCAAAGGCTTCTTCAGTTCGGTTAAGTTGCTTGAGAGCCACTCCTTTATTGTACCATGCAGGGAAGTAAATAGGGTGTAGTTTGATAATTTTATCAAAACACTCAATAGCATCTTCCTTATAACCCATATCCATCAGGATAAGACCCTTATAATTTAGTACATCCCACTCTTTAGGCTCTATTTTTAAGGCATCTTCAATGTATTTGAAGGCCTCTTCCAGATTTCCCATTTCATAGAATGCTCGACCTATATTATAGCGGGCAATGAATGACGTGGGATCTGATTCTGCAGCTTTGATGAAATAATTGCATCAGGGTAACTTTTAAGATCAAACAGTATTTCCCCCTTAGCATTACACAGATCAGGGTAAAGATCATCCGATTTTTCAATCAAACCCATTGCTTCATCAATCAGTTTCTGTGCGGTTTTATTTTGTCCCAGGAAATGATAAGCCAACCCATTGAAATAAAGTGCATCCACATCACGGGGTTCTCTGGATAGGAATTTTTCATAGGAGCCTATGGCCTTATTATATTCACCCAGATAGAATAAAACTGTCCCTTTATCAAAAAATAATCCAATATTTTCAGGATTGTACTCTAAAGATTTATTGTAATCTTTCAATGCCCGGTGAAGGTCTCCCACATCAACGTACACTGCTCCCCTCAGTAGGTGGGCATCGGGATTATGGGGTTCAAATTCCAGAGCACGGGAAAACAGATCAATAGCTTCAAAATAGTTTTTATGGTCTAACCAGCTTTCAATGCCCTTTTCAATGTAATAGTGAGCACCTTCAGTGATCATTATACCCCCCCCCCTTATGTTTTATTATTTCTTTATTATGAAATATAAAATTTGGGTTAAGGGAAGGCATGATTAAAATTAGATATGAAAGTTTAGAATGAGTTTTAAAAATAAAATAAGGTTTATAAGAATCTTTAAATTACTTGAAAAAAAGAAAAAGGGTTTCACCGCTTCACCCCACTGGGATAACGGTGAACATGTTTTAATTCAACCAACCATATTTAATTGACCTAATATGTGGAATTAGACCTAATATGTCCAAAATATTGAACTTTAGTTGGTTTTATGTACTGCTCCTGTTGGTCTTAAGTACCTACTCCGGTTGTTCTCAAGTACCTGCTCAGTTGGACTTAAGTACCTGCTCAGTTGGACTTAAGTACCTGCTCCTCCAGTTAAGGTGTCGGTGGACATGTCCAGAAGAAGAGGTTTGGGTAGTTCGATGCCAATGGTTTCTCCTATAACATCTTCTACTGTTTTAACTGGTACAAATTCCAGTTCTGCTTTGACATCATCTGGAACATCATCCAGGTCTTTCAGGTTTTCCTCAGGTAGGATGACCCGTTTTATTCCTGCACGGTGGGCAGCTAAGACCTTCTCTTTGATACCTCCAACTGGCAGGACTGCTCCTCTAAGGGAGATTTCACCGGTCATGGCCAGTTTAGGGTCCACTTCGCGGCCGGTTACCAGAGAGGCAATGGTGGTGAGTAAGGCCACTCCTGCGGATGGTCCGTCCTTGGGTATGGCCCCGGATGGTACGTGGATGTGCAGGTCCTGTTTGTCAAATTCCACACTCTTCAGGTTGAAGGCCAATCTAGAACGGATGAGACTCTGGGATATCTTGGCAGATTCCTTCATCACATCACCTAACTGTCCGGTTAGGAGTAGTTTGCCGGTTCCGGGCATGAAGGCCCCTTCAATGAACAGTATGTCTCCTCCAACTGGTGTCCAGGCCAGGCCCGTTACCACACCAGGTGGGTTCTTTTTACCGGCCAGGGAAATCTGGATGAGTTCATGGCCCAGAAGATCATAGAGCATGTCCTCTTTAACCACGTAAGGCAGGTCTACAGTTCCCAGAACGATTTTTTCTGAGGCCACCCTGGCCACAGTTGCCAGTTGACGTTTAAGTCCCCTTACTCCTGCTTCCCGGGTGTACTTTTCAATGATGGTTTTTACTGCTTCATCATCAAACTGGATCTGAGTTTCATCCAGGCCATTATCTTCTAAGACCTCGTTGACGAGGTGGTTTCGGGCTATGTGGAATTTTTCATGGCTGGTGTAACTGCCAATTTCAATGATTTCCATACGGTCCCGTAGTGGGCCGGGTATTCCCTTGAGGGAGTTGGCAGTGGCAATGAAGAACACCTCAGACAGATCGTAGGGTACTTCCAAGTAGTGGTCAGAGAAGGTGTTGTTCTGTTCAGGGTCCAGGACCTCCAGGAGGGCACTGGCTGGGTCTCCATTGTAGGATGCCATTAGTTTATCCACTTCATCCATGATGAACACCGGGTTTCGGGTACCGGCACGTTTCATTCCCTGGATTATTCTACCGGGTAGTGCTCCTACATAGGTTCTTCTGTGACCTCTGATTTCAGATTCATCCTTCACACCACCCAGGCTGATGCGGACGTATTCACGCTGCAGTGCTTCGGCAATACTTTTACCCAGACTGGTTTTACCGGTTCCTGGTGGGCCTACTAAGAGGAGTATGGATCCCTGTTTGTTCTTTTTGAGTTTCATCACTGTCAGGTGCTGGATGATCCTGTCTTTGACTTTGTCCAGACCGTAGTGCTGCCGGTTTAAGATTTCCCTTGCTGTTTCGATGTCAATATCTTTGACCTGGCTTTCACCCCAGGGTAGACTGGTTAAAAGGTCCAGGTAGTTCCGGATAACGTTTTCTTCGGTGCTGTTTGGTCCCTGGCGTTCCAGTTTATGCACTTCTTCCAGGGCAACCTCTTTCACCTCTTCAGGCATGTTTGCTTCTTCGATTAACTCCCGGTAATCCTTTTTATGGGTTCCTTCAGATTCTGAGAGTTCATCCTGTATCACCCGGAGCTGTTCTTTTAAGAGGTTTTCCCGGTGTTTTTTGTTCATTTCCTCGTTGAGTTTGGCAGCCATTTCCATCTGGAACTTGATGGACTCTTTCTGCTCCAGGAGGATGTCCAGGAATTTTAAGGTTTTATCTTTCAGTGAGCGTGTCTCCAGGAAGTCCTGTTTTTCTTCCAGGGATAGTCTCATGTAGGGGAATAGGCTGGCTATTACCTTACCCACATCATCCATTTTATTGATCTGCTCTGCGTAGGCCTTGGACTCTTTGAAGTTTTCACTGATCTCTGAGACCAGATAGCGTACGTGTTTTAAGATTTCGTCCTGGTTTTCCTGGTCTAAATCCTCAATGTCTGGTATTAAATGGTATTTAGCCTGGTAGTTTAAACCATCTTTGATGAGTTCGTCAATTTCTACCCTTTCGATGATTTCCACCTTTAAGTGGTAGAAGTCCCTCATTTCAGCGGCGTTTTCAATTTTTACCAGGGTACCGGTGTGGTAAATGTCAGATTCTGAGTAGAACCTTGCAGGTAATCCTTCTTTAGTTGCAACCGCAATACCGAAGTAATCGTGGTTTTTAACGCGTTCGTGTATTTCCCTCCCCATTTTCCTACTTATTTTAAGATTCATGTTAGTTTCGTGTAATAAAACCATATCTGGTAAAACTAACACTGGTAATTCTTCATTCTGGTTTATTTCGGTCATATTATCACTCACAGGGTTTAGACACTATTTTTTAACTTTTTGTTTTAATTTTTAGGATGTATTTTTAATAATGATTTGAATACTGATGATTTTGCTTTAAATTCTTTTGAATGCTAATGATTTGATTTAAATTCTCCAAAATTGTATTAATGGCTGGAAGATGTTAAAAAAATTCAGGCCGTGACTTCAAGGGAGCCTTTATTCTTCCTTTTTTTCCGAATGTTTGCAACTGGCTTTTTCCATTTGACTACACTTGGCAAATGCACATGTAAATAAAAAATCAATTTGCTTCTGGTGTTTTTCCATGGAGCGTCTGTTGAATCGGTAGTAAATAAAGTTCCCCTCTTTGTGTGCAATGAGTATGTTGGCATTTTTCAGGACTTTCAGATGCTGCGATGCTGCAGGTTGAGTTATGCCCATGTTCTTTGATACCTGGGTTACACTGATTTTCTCCACCTCCCCTGAAGCCAGAGAGTAGATAAGTAGCAACCGGTTGACATTAGCCAGGGCTTTAAGCACTTCCTCCAGTTCTTCGGTAGACCCCAATGTTGACTTGGAATTTATCCTAAGCATAACACATGTTATATAAGTATATGCTTATATACTTTTCTATTGTACGGACTGTTCGTATAAGAAACTTTAAATACTAAGTATGATGATCTATGTAACAGTGTTTTGTTACGCTAATTAATGTGGTGGTTAAAAAATGGAAGAAAAGTTGATTTCCAAAAAAGAATTACTAGAATTAACCCAAATTTCTTATGGCCAGTTATATCGCTGGAAAAGGAAAAATTTAATCCCAGAGGAATGGTTTATCCGGAAATCTACCTACACCGGTCAGGAAACCTTTTTTCCAAAAGAGAAGATTATCGATAGAATCGAGAAAATAAAGAACATGAAAGGAGATATTTCCTTAGACAACCTGGCAGACATGTTATCCCCAAATCTAATGGAAATAGTAATGGAAAGTCAGGACCTGATGAATCAGAACATTGTTTCAAAAACAACCCTGGATTTCTATACAGCAAAAAATGGTGAAACCAGAAAGCTGGATTTTGAAACCATATTATTCCTTTACATCTTAGATAAAATGTTTGAAGAAGGAAAAATCAATTTTGAAGAAGGAAATATGATATTAGAGATTTTAGAAGAATATTACCCCAAATTCAAGGCTAAAAGCTGCGAATTAATATTTTTACGCAAACTGGGAATTTCCAGTTGCTGCCTGGTTTCAAATGTTGCAGATATCTACTTTGAAAACAGTACCAAAATCATTGAAAAACTAAATTTAACTGATTTAATCGAGGAATTAAAAATTAAGATAGTTTAAAGGGGTTATAGCTATGAAAAACGTGAGTGATTTAAGAATTAATGGTCATGGAAGTGCAAGTGGCGGTAAATACAATTCTGTAAACATTAACGGAAGTGGAAAGATAGAAGGTGATCTTGAGTGTATAGATCTAAAAATAAATGGACAATGCAACTTAAATGGAAATGTTACGGCAGATCAATTGAGAGTGAATGGTAATAATTACATTGAAGGTAATCTAGAAGCAGATAAGGTAAAAATTAATGGAACTGCTGATATTAAAGGTAATTTATCCGCAGAAAAGGCTGAAACCCACGGTAGTATCAGTGTTGAGGGAGATTGTAATGCTGAATTTTTAAAGATCGAGGGAACCTTTGGAATTGACGGGCTGTTAAATGCCGATGAACTGGAACTCAGATTACATGGGTCATCCCGAGCCGGTGAAATTGGTGGATCAAAGATCACAATTAAAAGAAAAGGAAAATATCATATATTTGGCCTCAAAAGCATGATCATGCCTTTTGGAGCAGGAAAAGAACTGACCACTGAAACCATTGAAGGAGATGAAATTTACCTTGAAAATACCCAGGCCAAAGTGGTAAGGGGCGATACAATCGAACTGGGTCCAGGATGCGAAATAGAACTGGTGGAATATAACAGCAGCTTTAAAATGCACAATGAATCATCAGTGACAGAACAAAGGAAAATTTGATAACATGACCGATAACGTGATTGAAGTTAAATCTCTGGTTAAAAAATACGGAGATTTCACAGCAGTAAATGATATATCCTTCAGTATTAAAAAAGGGGAAATATTTGCCTTTCTTGGACCTAACGGTGCAGGTAAAACCACCACTGTTGAAATGATGGAATGCCTGAAAAATTTAACAGCAGGAACCATTATCATCCTGGGATTTGACATTAAAAAAGATGAAATGGAAGTTAAAAAACGAATTGGTGTGCTTCCACAGGATTTCAATGCATTTGAATGGTTAACAGTTTATGAAAACATCGATTACTTTGGCCAGATGTATCCCACCCATACCAGCGTAGACGATCTAATTGAAATGTTGAGCCTGGTTGATAAAAGAAACACTCTGTTTAAAGATCTCTCCGGAGGCCTGAAACAAAGGGTGGGAATTGCCATATCTCTGGTTAATGATCCGGAAATAGTCTTCCTTGATGAACCCACTACCGGCCTTGACCCCAAGGCCCGGCGTGATGTGTGGGATGCAATCAAAGCATTGAAAACAAAGGGAAAGACAGTATTTCTAACCACCCATTATATGGATGAAGCCCATTACCTAGCAGACCGGGTGAACGTGCTTCACAATGGCCATATAATCGCAGAAGGAACACCAGAAGACTTAATTAACCACCATGGTGGCGGTAACACTCTCATAATCAGGGAATGCGAGGAAATTGCCAAAAATGAATTAATCGAAGCCATTCCTGAGTCTAAAATTGATGGGAATAATGTTTTTATAAAATTAGCTGAAGAAGATGGAATGAAATGTATGTCAAAGGCATTATTTATTATTAATCGAAGCGACCTTGCATGTGAAGAAATTTATGTGAAAAAAGCAACTTTGGAAGATGTATTCTTGAATTTAACTGGTGATAAACTCTCAGAAGGGGGTAAATAAATGTCACGGATCAGCACCGACATTAAGTACAGTTTGAAAGAGACCTTCCGGGATAGGATGAATATTTTCTGGATGTTCATCTTCCCCATAGTGCTTTTCCTTTTATTCGGATACATATTTGGAGGTCAATCAGACACAGTTACCCTTTATTATCAGGATAATGATGGTTCATCCATGTCCAGTACTTTTATCCAGACCATGGGATCTACCGGGGCAATCCAGCTAAAAGATGGTTCTGGAATGAATCTGGAAGAAATGCTGAAAGATGGGAAGATCACATCGTACCTGATTATACCCCCGGGCTTTGGTCAGAATATTCAGCAATCCGGGGGTACTTCCAGTACAGGAGTTAATGTGTATTATGATAAGTCTAAACCAACTTCCATGGCCGTGGTTTCAGTGGTTCAGCAGGTAGCCAATGGTTTCAACATGAAAATGTCCGGTGCCCATGAAGTCATCACCGTGAACTCCCAAGAAGCTGCTACTTCTGGTATGAACTACTTTGACTTCCTTCTTCCAGGAATACTGGCCATTACCATCATGTCTGCAGCAGCAAATATGTCCGTGGGGACTGTAGCCAGGTTACGCAGCACTGGAGTGTTCAGGAAACTTTCAACCACACCTCTAACCAGTAAGGAATGGATTACATCCAGAATCATCACCTGGACTATACTGGTAATCTTATCACTGGCAGTGGCACTATTCATAGCAACATTTGCATTTAACATTCACCCCCACATCAACATAGTGAGCGTGCTGTTGATAGTTATTGGAACTGCACTCTTCGCTGGATTTGGAATACTGGTTGCCAACTTTGTGAAAAATGAAGAATCAGCCATGAATGCAGTGGGAGTAATCACGTTCCCCCTTATGTTTGTCTCCGGAACTCTGATACCAGTGGAGAACATGCCCTGGTTCCTGCAGTACCTGGCCAAGATATCCCCTCTAACCTACCTGAGTGAGGGCCTCAGAAGTTCCATGATAACTGGAAATACAGGGGATGCAGTAATCGACCTGGCCATAGTTGCGGTACTGGGAATAGTACTCTTTGGTTTAGGTACAGCAACATTTAGCTGGAAAGAGGATTAAAACTAAATGGACAGAAATTATCAGACAATATACGAAACGGAGGAATTATTATGGAAAAAAGGAAAGACCTAAAGATTTACGGGTCTGGAATTTCAAGTGGCGGTGAATTTAACCGGATAAGCATAATGGGTGAAGGCATAATCCACGGATACGTGAAATGCTCTAACCTTAAAGTGTATGGAGAAGGCCAACTGGACGGCAGTGTGAAATCTGCAGATTACGTCAGCATAAAGGGTGAAACAATTGTTAAAGGCGATTTGAATGCCCAAAAAGTTAAAGTCCAGGGAGAATTTGAAGTCAGTGGGGATTTACTGGTAGATGATGCCAAAATCCAGGGAAGTATACTGGTAGGAAGAGATTTTAATGCTGAAACCTTGAATTTAGAAGGTGGTTTCACAATTCAGGGAATGCTCAATGGAGATATATTAAGAATAAACCTTTACTGGCCGAGTAAAGTGAATGAAATAGGTGGTTCTGATATTTCAGTTAAAAAAAGCGGGAAGCTGAGTTTTTTAGGTATTAAAAATAATATAATGTCCGATGGGAAAAACGAACTCACTGCTGACGTAATTGAAGGAGATAATGTTTATCTTGAAAATACCAATGCAAGGGTAGTGCGAGGAAACAACATAACCATAGGACCGGGTTGTAATATTGAACTGGTGGAATATAAAGAAAATTTCAAGACAGATGAAAAATCTGAGGTTGGAGTGGATAAAAAGATATGATATATTTAATTTTTTTGGGATTTTATCTGTAATCCATAGCGACTATCTGATTCATTAACCTTCCATCAGGTTTATATCACCAATTTTAGTCATTTCAGGTATTATGGGTAAGTTCTCACCCTGAATTAGGGGATTTTTTAAAAACTGTATATTATCCGGCCCGCCTTTACCCTCGTTTCTATCAATCAGTGATCCATTATCAAATGATGCCCAAACCTGGATCATGGTATTATCTGCGTGTTTTTCCACGTCCTGAAATATTACATTACGCCGATTGACCCCCCAAAGATCTGTGCCTGCTATCCTGGCCGCTGCAGCAAGTGGTTTACTGCTAAAATCGTTGAATTTCCCATCTCTGTAAAACTGTGGAGCATTGGGCACACTGACAAAATCTCCATCCTGCATTTTAAACAATTTGGTAAATGAAGTATTTTTGCAGCAGATTGCAGATCCAACATAATTATCCGGGCTTTTAATTAGAAAGTGTCCCACGCACATACTGGTTAAGATGGACTGGGCTTTTTCCACAGAATCATGGTTTATTATTCCATTTTCCATTATTTGACCAGCCAGTGACATTAATTCATGGTTACGAATTGTTCCAATGCCCCCACTGGCAATAATCCAGCCATTATCAGTTATTACAGTATGGTAAAAAAGACCCCCATTGATTTTGTATTCTACTGCTGCTTTTTTTCCATGGAAGCTTTTCTGCGTAATTATTAGCTCAGCTGGGAATTTTGCATCTCTCCGGAATGCAACCACATTATGACTATCTGTAACTTGTACTATAACTGAACAGCACCCATCATCCCAATCATTATCTATTGGCTGTTTTACTCTACTGTCTGCAGTTAAATGATTGAGAAATACCATCAGTCACCTCCATATTTGGCTTATCAAGGATTTGTATGCACTTTATGCTTTTTTTTAATATTTTTGTTCTTAGTTTCCCAGTTTGTTCTCAATCTTTCCCGAGACCCATACTTCCAGAGATTCATGTATTTTTATTCAGATTATAGCATCTTATCATAAACATGTCTCATCATAGTATAGTTAAATATTGATCTATTACTCTGGTTGATCTACAAGTTGATCTATAACACAAGGTTGATCTTATACCTTAGTTAATCTACGAGGTGCCTTATAACAATAGTTAATTTTATATTGTAGTTCTTCATATCTAAAAAAAATAAATGAATAACTAAGATGCAATATCATTAAAAAAAAACAGACTTCAACTAAAAAATTTAGCGATCTTTTATGGAATGAAAAATAGCGATCATATGAAAGGATTAATAGTAGTAAATATATAAGAAAGTTTTCACTGTTTTTTTAAAATGCTAATAAATTATTCGTATAAATAATTCTGATAAAAAATAAAAAAAGTGGATTTTATGAGCTGGGACTTTTCAGAAATATCGAAGTCATTTTTAAACGAGGACAAAGGAAAATTATTGGTAAAAAGTAATTTTGGCCTGGAAAGAGAGTGTCAAAGGGTTATTTCGACCGGAGATCTTGCTTTAACTCCCCACCCTCAGGTATTCGGGGATAAAACCAAAAATCCACGTATTACTAATGACTTTTCTGAAAGTCAGATTGAGATGATTACAAGACCCTGCAATTGCGCAGAAGAAGCATACGATGCCTTAAAAACAATAAACCTTGAGGTTGAAAATGGCATTGGTGATGAACTATTATGGCCACTCAGTATGCCCCCCAATCTTCCAGAAGAGGAGAAAATTCCCATTGCATCTTTCCCTGATTGTGAAAATGGAAAAGAGATGGAAATATATAGAAATGGTTTGTCATTGCGATACGGTAAAAAAATGCAGATGATATCTGGAATTCACTACAATTTTTCTTTCGGCAATGAAATGATCAATTATTTATACGGAAAATTTGGTAAAGGGAAAGATAAACGTTTATTCATTGATGAAATACATTTTGGACTGGTAAGAAATTTTCTACGCTACAGCTGGATCTTGATTTACCTTTTCGGAGCATCACCCTTCTGCCATTCAAGTTACTATCCAGTTATAAAAAAGGAACTCATGCTCATTCAAAAATGCTGTCCTGATCCTGAAAATATCATTGAAAACTGCCTCCAATATGCAACATCTCTACGTGTAAGTAGATTTGGCTATTCAAACAGTCTTAAAAATGAGAATATATACTTCAATAGTTTAAAGGAGTATTCTACAAAGATGCATAAAATGCTGTCAACTAGGGATGAAGAATATTCAAAGCTGGGGATTTATAGTAACGGTTCTCAAATTCAACTCAATGGAAATGTTCTACAAAAAGAGAGTGAATTTTATTCTTTAATTCGATTAAAACAGCCCATTCGTAAAGGGGAAACTCCACTGGATGCACTGGAAAAAAGGGGTGTAAAATATGTGGAAGTTAGAATTTTAGATTTAAACCCTTTCCAGAAACTGGGTTTAACCATGGAACAAATGCATTTCCTCCATGTTTTCATGCACTTTTGCCTGTTTGAACAAAGCCCTCCCATCACTGACCAGGAACATGATATAATAAACTTAAATCACCATTTAGTGTCACTTACTGGAAGACAAAAAGATTTAAGCCTTAAAAAATATGATGGTAGTAAAATTAGTCTCAAATCATGGGGAGCGGAAATATTTGAAAAACTTAAAAAGATAGCTGACCTAATGGACAGCAGCACTGCAAATAATAAATATAGAGCATGCGTAGAAACAGAACACCAGAAACTTTTTGATATGTCACTACTACCCTCTGAAATGATAAATCTGGAAATGAAAGAAAATAATGAAAATTTTTTGGAATTTGGAATAAAATATGCTAAAAAAAATTCTAAATAGTTCTATGCTAAAAATAATTTAAAATAGTCCGAATAACTTTCTAAATAGTTCTATGCTGAAATTTTAAATAGTCCCATTATAACTTATTCCCACAACCACAATCCAGGAGAGGGTAAATTATGTTAAAAAACTATGAAGGGCTTGAACTTTCAACTCAAATGGTTATAAATGAAGCTTTAAAAAGGGATGCTGAGGTTGAAGTGCTGGACTGGGATGACAATTTCATTCGCCTGAAAAAAGGCAACCGAGTTGAATATTTAAAGCAGGCCACCAAAACATCTGCAGATCCATATGTAGTGGCCTTAATTATGGAAAACAAGGAGTTAACCAAGTTAATTCTCAAAGAGCACCACATCAACGTACCGGAAAGCATTACAGTTAAACGGACCGATGAAGCTTTGAGCGAATATTTGAACCTCAAAGGTAAGGATATTGTTATAAAACCTAAATCTGCTAATTTTGGAGATGGAGTTTCCATAGTTAAGGGTTTAAAATCAAAAAAAGATTATATTAAATCCATTGAAGAAGCATTGAATTATTCTAACTATGTTCTGATTGAAGAATTCATACCAGGTAAGGAATATAGATTTTTAGTAATTGCTGATGAAGTTGTGGCAGTAATGCACCGAGTTCCAGCAAACGTAACAGGGGATGGAACACACAACATCAAAGAATTGGTTAATAAAAAAAATAAAGACCCAAGAAGAGGTAAAGGGCATATAACCCCACTTGAAAAGATTGAATTAAGTTCAGTGGAAAAAAATAACCTGGCTTCCCAAATGAAGGATGTTTACTACTTACCTGATGAGGATGAGATTGTATATCTCAGGGAAAATTCAAATATTAGCACAGGTGGGGATAGTATTGATTTTACAGATGATGTGGGTGAGGATTATAAAATAATTGCCCAGAAGGCAGCAAAGGCTGTGGGTGCAAAAATTTGTGGGGTTGATATGATCATTCAGGATGTGAAAGCAAAACCCGATACAAACAACCATAGCATTATCGAACTGAATTTCAATCCAGTACTCTATCCGCACAATTTCCCGTATAAAGGTCAAAACAGGCATGTTGAGAAAAAAGTACTTGATTTGTTAGGATTTTAATCCAGGCTTACTCCCGGAATTATAAAGACCACATAATCATCTGTGGGAATTTAGTTTAGTATATATAAAAAATAAGGATATGAAAAAGTATTAAAGAAAAATAGGGAGTGATTTTTAGGTTATTTTTTTTAAAAAGGCCCTGAAAAGCTTCATATCTGGAGTGCTTCTGACTTTAATTTTTTGATATCCCCGCTTGTACTGTATTGATACAGATTTACAAAAGTTAAAGATGAGTCTTCACCTTTTGGAGGTATAATGGCTACAAAGGTCATGGTGCACTTATTTAGATCAATCCATGTTCCAGAATTTACATAGACCTGTTTTTCCTGTTTTTCATTGAAAGAGGTTATAACCCGTGCTTCATGAGAATGTCCAAATATAACAATTTTTTTATCTGAATCAGGATTTTTGAAAAACTGTACATGTGATTGATCATCCAGATGACTTGCAAATGCTCCCTTAAGAACTGCTTCGTCGGTTGGAATTTTAACCGGCACTAAATTTTTATCTTGCCGTTCATCCCAGGTTTCAACAATCCCTTTATACAGGTTTACATCAATGTAATCATCTTCTGAGTTCTGGTAGGGCAAGACGTCTTTTATGGCGTAACAGTCAGTGAATCCATCTATTTGTGTGTTTATGACTTTTTCATCCATCCCCTGGTTTACCGGGAAATCAGTGATAAGGCCTTTCCAAACATTCCAGTAAAGAAAGTAAAAAAATTGAACATCTCCCAGTTCATTTTTATTAACCGGAGGAAATGTAACATCCAGTTTTGGGCGGCCCTGTATAACTGAGCTGGTTGCCATCCGGGTGAAGAAGTATCCAGGAGGTAGTATGGTATCGGTTTGGGTTAAAGACCGGTTGGAATAATCCGGGGCACAGTAAAAATTGTATCTATGTCCGTGTTCAATGATAGCTTCCGGAAAATCAGACGGAATATATGCTCCCAGACCCCTTACATCGCGAGCTTCAGATATTCCGGGTAAAATGCTTTGAATATCCTCGGAATTAATTAATAAATCATGATTTCCAGGGACATAAGTCAGTTTTACCTTACCCTCGTTTATTATATTGTTAAAGGCATCCATCACTGATTTATTGTTAGATGCTACTGCCTTGGTGAAATCCCGCTGCGTTTTCCCATTGAATGTGTCCAGATGCATGGGGATGAACCATTCATCAATCAAGTCACCGGCTATAACCAGTTCCTTTACATTAGGGGAATTTTTAACCTGTTCCAGGAAATTAACCAGTGCTTCCCTGTTCTTGGTGAGTTCTGCATAGTTATCATTTGCACCTAAGTGCAGGTCACTTATGCATAGAATCAAGTTTCTTTCATTGTTTAAATCTGGAATGCCCTCTAATTCCAGGTTAAATGAATAATCAACAGCAAAATAATTAACAAATTCGTCATTCAGAGAGGTTCCATTTACTGATTTTACTTTGCACGTTACAGAAAGTTTATACTCTTCACCTTCAGAAATTGCCTCATATTTATTAATATAAAGAATAGATGGGGAGTTCTCATCAACATTTATTTTAACATCCACATTATCTTCTGTTCCATCCGGTTTAACTTTGTAAAGTTTTATTCCATCTGGAACCGTGCTCATATCCAGTTCTTCACCGAATATTATGCTTATACGACCTGATGTGTCAATTATCGATGGATCTTCTGTTTTATCCGAGAAAGGAATGTTTGTTTTAACCTTTAATGTTTTACCAATTTGTTCAGGGTTCAAAGGAGAAACCTCCATTTACAAATATAGATAATTTAGGTAGATTAGGGATTTTTTTTTATTAATATGATAACTGGATTATTTAACTTAATGGATATTTAGATTTGAGGATGCACAGGCATTAAGTGCCCTAAACCTTTTTTAAAACAAAAAATTATCTTAAAATGAGTTTATATATTAATAACACAGAAACAATAACTGGTGAAGACAACCGCTCTGACATTCGAACACTTGGAAAGAAAAAATAAGTAGAGCATGATTGGCATGCTTACAACCTACCAACATTATTTACTCTTATCTTTAAATATAAAATTTCAATATTTTATCTTATTACTATTTTATTTATTCGATTGTTGCATGTGCGAAGTATAAAAGTTCACAAACATTCCTGTTTTCATTTTTACCATGGAAATACAGTTTTTTATAATCAACACTAGTTACATTTTGTATATTTGAGAATCCAAAAGTACTTAGGAATTCTTCAAACTCACCATCTTTGATTCCGAATTGGAGTGGTTCTCCTTGTTGTATTGCAAAGTTTCTGATATCTTGTGCAATCTTCAGTTTATCGGTTCCATCAACTACAGATTCAGGGAAATAATCAAAAATCACTGCACTGCCTTTGCCAGAATTCTCTGCGATAAAAGAAAGCGTTTCAGCGACTGATTTAGGGGGAATGTACATGAGTAGTCCTTCCATTATGAAAAGAGTCTTCAATGATGGATTATATCCTTTAGAAAATAGTTTTTCACTGAATGTTTCCTTTTCAAAATCAACAGGCACAAATACAACATGCTCAGGGATAGAATCAAAGATTTCCTTGATTTTCTCCATTTTAAAACTCTGAGTACCTGGGTGATCCACTTCAAATACTTTAACTTTTTCTTTCAGTTCTTCGATTCTATAAGCTCGAGTATCATATCCTGCCCCAAATATAACCAACTGTTCAAGCCCATTTACAATCAATTTTTTTACAAAATCATCAAAATACCTAACTCTAGCTACAATTGAACCCGAGTTATTTTCGACTGTTGTATTTGCCTCATTCCGATGTTTAGCAGCGTATTCCAATATTTTAGGATTTATAAAATGGATAGCATATGGATCATAACAGATACGTTCATCTTCAGGTTTAGATGATTCATAAGCCCTAAGCATTGCAATCCCTTCAGCCATTTTAGCTGGCCCTTTCCTATCTGCATAAATTTTGGTTTCATCTTGCTTATACTCACTTTCTACCATAATTTTCAACTCCTTTAATGACATCGTGTTATTAATGACACTATGTTATTAATGACATTGTGACATTGGCTATTTAAAGTCTTTGGTTAAATAAAAAAATGTTAAAATACTAAAAATAACATGAAACAAATTTAAAAAGAATTGAATCAGTTATTAAAATGTTTTAAATTATATAATGGCTTAAAAAAATAATTTATGTGTAATAAACATTGATTATTTATCTGTTTGCTATTATTTTTGCTTAGTGCCTATTATACTATCAATAAAATCATTGACATCTACTAAAAATTTATTGTGATTGATTCCTTGAATTATCAGTAAATCTTTAAGGTCGTTGGGCATATTATCAATGTTAGTTGTGATCAATGTCAATAAAACAGTTATTTCAACAGAATTCACATCAGGTTTTATTGTGCCGTCTTTTTTTCCCTGTTTTATTGAGCTACAAAATATATACAGCATTTCATGGCGTAAAATGGTAATTTCATTTAAATATTCACTGACTGTAAATTTTGGTGTCAGAATGCCAGGAGTAACATTACCATTACTATGCTCTAACTTTTTTATATACAATTCTTCAAATCTCTTTTTATACTCATCATAGAGCTTACTGTTGGCAAAGGCTTCTATTTTATATTCTGCAGGTTCAATATTTGCTAGATCAAACCTTCCAGACAGTAAATAATTGTAAGCTTGAAGATAATCAGAATATTCTTTTGCAAATTCGTAATATGCATTTCTAAATGCTGCAAGTTTTTTAAAACCAGTTTTTACTTTCTTAACTTCTTCTTTGATCATTTTATTCCGGATTCGAATTCCACGAAGAACAATAGCAAAAAATAATTCTTCCTTGTTCTCAAAATATAGATAAATTGTAGATCTACTAAACTTCACTTCTTTAGATATATCCTTCAAAGAAACATTTTCATAACCTTTAGAGAAGAATAGCTTTTCAGCTGCATTTAATATATCTCTTCTTCGCTTTTCTTTTTCCAGTTCACTTCTAGCTACGAGAGACATTATCTTTATCCACCTACACTCTACAATCTTTATAATAATGTAATTCCTTTTAGTAAATAACTTTTAGCAAAAATAATTTAGTTCCACCAACACAGTTAAACACACTTTTCAATTAAATACTCAAAGAAAAGAGTCATAAAAAGACAGAATAAAAGGTAATTTGATATTGTTTCTAAGATGAAAAAAGAGTTAAAAGACTCAATGGTGAGTTCTAAGGGTATTTTTTTGATCAATTTATAATTCCAGTATTTAACTAATTGGAATTTAATTGATCATTTTATGTTCCTTACTTGTAACCAATAAAGAACAGCCTTTTAAATTGAAACAGTACATTTCCATCATTTTGAGCAGGATATTCCCTGGTAATTTCCTTTAAAACATCTTTTTCAAACTCAAGCTTTTCTTCCCGGGTATCCAGGATGTCCAGAAACTTTCTCATTCCTGTGCTTTTAAGCATTTCAACAATACTCTGGTGAGACTGCATTATATGGAAGTAGGAGGTCTCCCACATGTTGATGGATTTTACCTCATCTGACAGGATACTGTAGTAGTAATCGCTGGAGTGAAATGTAAAAGCATCACTGGCCCCGCGGGTTAGTTCTTTCCATCTTCCAGCTAATGAAACACTTTCTATTGCCTGGCTTGCTGGCATGTTGTGGTACATTGGAACCTGCACCGCCAGAGCACCACCCGTTACCAGCATTCCAACCAGGTCTGATATTAATTTTTCCTGGTCCGGGATCCACTGGATAGTGGCATTTGAGAATATTATATCATATTTTTCTTCAGTTTCCATTTTAGTGGCATCTTCAATTCTCCATTTGATATCCGGATAATTTTTCTTTGCTGATTCTATCATGGAAGCTGAACTATCTATTCCAACTAGTTCACTTTCCGGCCATCTGCTGGAAAGGACATTGGTACTGTTTCCAGGCCCACAACCAACATCCATTATTTTACCAGGATTTTCAATATTTATTCGTGCTGCAAGATCTTTTGCAGGTTGAGTTCGTTCCTCATTGAACTTCAAATAGAGTTCAGGGTTCCAATCGCTACTATTTCCCATACTATGATTCTCCATAACATATTAAACTTATTAGTTTTATCTAACTAACTATTATATAAAGTCATGGTCAATATCCTATTTGAGTGAGTTAAGACCGGTTTGGGCGGCATAAAATGTAGCCGACCAGATGAGTTGGAGAAAAGTTTACCTTAGTATATTGAATACTTTAATCGTGAAAAGTTGTTAATTTAAAAAGTTCCCCTGTGAATTTTTCTCGGGAGAGATCAGGAAACTGCAAAAACAAAATAATAGGACGGGTGATACTGCTTAAAGATAAAAAAGTATTTTAAGGAGTTATAGTGGAAAATAAGCTTATTTTTGATTGATTACATCATCAATTCTATATTACAAAAGCAATGTGTTAAAAAAATAATTAAAGATTAAAAAAACATCAATTAAAAAGATTAAAAAACAGATCAGAGTGAGAACTCTTTAGGAGGTTCACCTGAAAAATCGGCAATTGTTGCTTTTGCATCCTCAAGATAGAATATCTTGAATATAGGATTATCTGCAGTTTGATAGAGTGATTTTACCAGTTGGCTACTGTCAATTATTGCCTTTTTAATTTCTATATCCTCAGAAAATACAACTTTACCACTGAGCCTTATCCATCTAAAATCTGGACTGGAAGTCGTGATTTCAATATATGGGAATTTCTGGAACTGTTTATAAACATCTTTCTGGTTGTTGGTACAGAAATAGAGTTTTCCGCCATTTTCAAGCATGAACTGGAATGGTCGGACTTTTGGTTTACCATCTAAACCAATGGTTGCAACGTAGGTTACTGGGTTTTCACGTAAAAATTTCACTACTTCATTCATAACTGTGTATCCTCCATTAATAGTTAAAGTAACTGTATAATGTAAAGTATATATAGGACTTGTATCTAAGGGTAAAGCAAGTATCAACTGGTAAAGTTGGTATTATAACCTAGTTTCAAGATAATCTAACGTGATAAAATGAGTGAATTAAAATATCCAGATGGTTTTGAAGAGATAGCATGCCCGGTAGAGAAAACAATACTGTTGATCGGGAATAAATGGACTCTGCTAATTGTTAGAGAATTGGTAATGGCTAAAGGGCCTTTAAGATATAACGAAATAGCAAAAGCTTTGCCCAAGATCAGTTCAAGGACCCTATCCTCTAAATTAAAAAATATGGTTAATTATGGAATAATTGAAAAAAATATCATTGATGATTCACCCATTAAAGTGGAATATTCTCTAACGGAAAAAGGTAGGCAATTACATAAAGTAACTCGTCCCATGGCCGAATGGAGTGAAGAGTGGCATACTTTCTGAATTTTTAATTATTGATACTTAAACAGTTATGTTGCTGTATAGGGTTGGTATGTACATAATTCCAATCCTATGATAACCGACAGGACCCGTCTAAAGTACTTAACAATCCGGATCCCATGAAGTTATAGTAAATTACAGTCTAAATTTGAGATGAAGAAGGATTTAAAAAAGTTGAGAGTGGCGTTTAAGGATTACTTTTCAATATAAAAATTCATAGGACTTATAATAGTTTCAATTCTCTTTTTTAATTCAAACGACTTAAATTTTCAATTTTAACCCAAACACTTATATTTTCAAGTAAAAAGTAAAAGTTTAAATATTTAAAGTTTTGTATCAATTACTGTACACTAGTTGAAGGCCAATTATCATGGCTCTTAGCCCCTCAATACAGCATGTTTTAAAAAAAATCAGGACAAGGAGTGGATGAAATTAAATTTAAATTTATAATTATTTTAATGGCTTCTTTTTTAGTGACTAGTAGTTTAGGATTTGCATTTTCAATAAATGATAATCAACAAAATTCCATTAAAGTTTCTAATCAACCTGAATTTACAATCAATGAAATAACAGATGCCGCTTCAAGAGTGAAAACTTACACTGAAAATAATCACAAATTACCTAATTACGTGCAGATTTCATCCAGACAGGTTTCCATGCCTGATTTTCTAAGACTAATGGCTGTATGTACCAAGAGAATCAACAGCGGCTCCGCATCTAAGATTGTTTCTAAACATATCAATTCTCCCAATAGTCCTTCTGAGAACTTGAAAAATGGGAATATTTACAGATCGGAATACATTGACATGGCCCAACGGATTGAATCCTTTTCTGATGGAAATAATATGGCACCAAATTATGTAAAATCCTCAATTGGAAATATAAGATTCGAAAACTCTGTTTATATTTATTCTAAAGTCTTAAACTATTATAAAGAACATAAAACACTCCCCAATTATGTTTCTGTTAGTAAATGGAATACTAATCAAGACCCCACTTTATTACCCTACTTAAAACCCAGTTTAAACTGCCAATCAGATGATAATTCAATAATTTCGTTATCTAGAAATGTGGCTTCCGGTTCAGATTATGATAAAGCAACTAAAGTTTTTAATTGGGTTAGAGATAAAATCAGTTACTCTTTTTATTACAACACTAAACATGGTGCTTTAGGGACACTCAATCAAAGAAAAGGTAATTGTTGTGACCAAACTCACCTTCTGATTGCTCTTTGTCGAGCCACAGGATTACCAGCTAAATATGTCAATGGAGAATGCACATTTAAAAGTGGTAATAGGTATGGGCATGTCTGGGCCCATGTTTACGTGAGTAATAAATGGTATACTGCGGATGCTATAAGTTCCAGTAATTCTTTTGGTGTGATAAACAACTGGAATACTGCTACTGCATCAATTAATGGTTATTATAGGGAATTACCATTTTAATTTCTTATTTCACTTTTTAGACATCTGTAAGAAAAAAATAAAAATGGAATAAATGGGTCACTTCATTCAATTCTGGCATTTAAAAAAAGAAAAAAGCTGGTTAATCATTGGAAGTTGCTTGCTAATTTTGTGCCGAAGTAATTACCATAATTGTTATTTTTTGCACCTGTTTCATTTACTACTTCTTCAACACTTAGTAGATTTGGAAATCCGCTGTTAAATCCATTTCTCCATCCGTAATATTTGATTTTATATGTTCCCCCAACTTTTAGCTTGTTAAAAATATCTCTTGTATTAAATTTACCAAACAAGAAATTCTCCATATTAAAGAAACCTTCATTTTCAGTTGTGATGAGTAATAATTGGTCTGCATTGCTTATTGTCATCATGCCACCATTATCGGGAACTATTCCAGGTCGGGGTTCCCATCCTAAAACTGTGATTGTTTTTTCTTGTATTGATGGCACCTCATAGGAATAGAACCAGTATACACAACCAATTGGGTACACTACTAAGGCTGCTACAACAAAAACAAAAGCAAATACTAGAATCTTTGATCCCCAGTCAGTTGATCCCCTGCGATTTGATCTTTTGTGATGAGATTCTTTCTGATGGACTTCTTTTTGATGAGCTTCCTTGTGATGTGATCCTTTAGGATGGGCGTCTTTAGGATGGGATTCATCCAGATGGGATTCATTTTGATGTGGTTCCTTGTGATTCGATTTTTTCGATATTACTATCACAGAAATTAAGGCAATAATTAAAGGGATAACCACATACATGCCTATCTGTATGAAAAATCCTTCTATCCAGTTTGGTGCTGCAAACATTTTATTCTCCTTCCATTTCTCATGATTAAATGACTAATACTACGTTAAATATTTAACGCGATTAAATTAGCCCATATCTTACCCAAAAATTTAATGAATTTATTTCCATTCAAAAATCCATTCGGATTATCACTTATTTATGCCTATATCCAAATCTCCATCCACATTATATCCATCATAAGTCATAGAACCCTATAATGAACTTCTCCAATCATCGCAAATAGTTGCTTCAAAGTTATATTTATTACTTTCTATTCGTATTTTATCATATCAGGAAGTCCTCTGAATAACAGATGCTTCAACTGGGAACCCAAAGAGGATGGTTTCAATAAACGAGGATTGTTTTCAACAAAGCAGCCATCTGTATGTTAAGCAAGTTCTTCAGCACCCCACCAATAAATGGAGGAAACTACAAGGAAATAAGAGAACATGTATCAAGGCATGAGATTAAATGTAGGGTTCCGGACGCATACGTCCTAGCCCGCCATTATGACTTGAGAAAAAGTTAGCTGAGGCATATGTCGATTGATTAAATGTTAAAAGTTCACCAGTGAATTTCTCCAGGGATGTGATAATGGAACTGCAAAGAAGAATAATAGACTTTGTGATACAGTCGCGGAGATGAATAAAAAATTAAAATATTGAAAAGTGAGCTTGAGGATTTTTTCGATTTATAAGATTAATAAATTAAGTTTTTATATTACTTCCAATCAATCTAGTTTTGATCTTTATTGGATTATGAAGATATTTGAAAAAATAATTAAAAATTAGTAAAATGGTTAAAATGGAAAAAGGATCACCCAAAAATATCATTATTATAGGCATTATCTTTATGGTTGTTGCTGTTGCGAACAATTACATAATGTTTGAGGGTTTATGCGCATTTCTTATTGTTTTAGGCATATTTGAGAGTAAAAAATATAATAACAATAAACTCCTTTTATCAATAGCAATTTTAATTTTATCAATCTCCTTAATATTAACTTACTTTCAGCTGTCATCACCTTCATTCTGGAAATGTGTTTTTTAGTTATTTAGTTGCAGTATTATTCGTGTTAATTGTTATACTATTTACATATGACTTAACACACGATTACAAACTCTCTAAAATTAGTAAAATGGAAAATACAAGTCAAAAAAAGAAGGATATTATTGCTATCCTTATTTTAGTGATAGGTGTAATTGTGGGACTACTGATTGGAATATACATATATAAAATTTAAAACTATTTCAAATACTTCAGGACTCATAATACATTTAAATGAAACTTAACCCATTCATAACTTTTTATTTTCTACAAAAAATTCTCTAGTTTTTACTCAGGCTAATACTATTCTCCAGGTAGGATTTTTAGAAAGAAACTGAAATGTATTGCTAAGCATTGTGCTTTATATTGGTCTAATTCAGTTCCATAAATGGGAATTAAATAGTGAAATTTGACTAATAGATATGGATATAATTTTAGATATTAATCTAAAAATCGTAGCATTGATTAAACATATTTTATACTATTATAGTGTTTAATTATATACTATCATTAATTGAACTTGAGAATTAAGATGGGAAATAAGTAGAAGCGGGGGTGATGATCTAAATTTTTGTGGATGAAAATATCTAAATAGAAAAATATTGTCGGTGTTAAACTCCAAAAGCTCTGTTTGAGTGTATTTGGTAAAATAAATGCCAAATGACCCACTATTTTACCCTACTTCAAATAATCGGCAAGGTAATAGCTACTAACAGAGTAATGGCTATAAAATTAATTGATTTTTTTTACAAAGCTTTTGAGAATAATTATTCAGAATATGCTTAAAAAACCTATTCACCACTCATTTGGGATTTAAAAGGGAAAATATCAAAGGATAAAATCTGTACAGAATAAAGCTTGTGATACTATGGACAATTTTACAAAAAATAGTAAGGATGCATCGCAAATAACCAAAAAATTTAATGAAAAACTGAAAGAAAGGCTACCTTTCAATGACGATATTGACTTTAAAGAGGCTCAGAAGGGCCTTATAGAAACTGATGAAACGTTAATCATTAAAGGTGACGATGCAAGTATTCTCTGGGATATGAAGGGCTATGAATTCCTTAAGGATGAGTGGGAGCCAACTGTTAATCCCAGTTTGTGGAGACAAGCACAGTTAAATTTGTACAGTGGATTATATAAGGTCCAGGATAGGGTTTATCAAATACGATCTTACGATATAGCAAACATCACCATTATTGAAGGGGATAATGGAATAATAGTCATTGATCCTTTAGTTTCTAATGAAACTGCCCGAGCAGGAATGGAATTATATTATAAAAATAGAGGAACTAAACCAGTAAAAGCGGTTATTTACACCCATAGTCACGTGGACCATTATGGTGGAGTAAAAGGTGTCATATCCCAGGAACAGGTAGATAAGGGAGAAGTTCAGGTTATAGCTCCGGAAGGTTTTATGGAGGAAGCTATGAGTGAAAATGTATTTGCAGGAAATGCAATGCTTAGAAGGGCCAATTACATGTACGGGTTCACCCTGAATAAATCAGCCAGAGGGCAGGTAGATGTAGGCCTGGGAAAAAATGCATCTGTAGGATCTTCCTCATTGATTGCTCCCACCACAATAATCAGGAAAAGTGGAGAAAAAATAACAGTGGACGGAGTGGATATTGAATTTTTAATGGCCAGTGGAACCGAAGCCCCGGCAGAATTCATGATGTACTACCCACAGTTTAAATTATTCAACGCAGCAGAAGTTGTGACTCATCACATTCACAATATCCTTACTTTAAGAGGTGCCAAGGTGAGGGATGCCAAGAAATGGTGGAAAGCAATTGACAGCATACTACTCACCTATGGTGATGAAATAGAAATTCTCATAGCACAGCATCACTGGCCTAAATGGGGAAATAAAAAAATCATTGACATGCTAAAAAAGGAGAGAAACGCTTACAAGTTTTTACATGACCAATCCTTAAGATTGGCTAATCAGGGATATACACCAATTGAGATAGCAGAAGAAATGAAACTCCCCCAAACTTTAGAGAATGAATGGTACTTAAGAGATTATTACGGTAGTTTCAACCACAATTCCAAGGCCATATACCAGTTCTATTTAGGCTGGTACGATGGAAATCCAGCAAACCTGTACGCTCTACCACCGGAAGAAGCTGCTAAAAGATATGTGGAATTCATGGGTGGAGCTGGTGAAGTTCTAAAGAAAGCTAAAAAATCCTTTGATGAAGGGGATTACCGTTGGGTGGCTGAGGTATGCAAACACCTGGTATTTGCCGATCCCAGCAACAAAAATGCCAGATATTTAGAAGCAGATGCACTGGAACAGTTAGGATACCAGACCGAAAGTGGAACATGGCGAAATAATTTCCTGGTAGGCGCCGCTGAATTAAGGGGAAACAAAGTTCCTACATCGGTAGATATAACAGATGCACTCTTAAATATGCCCACAGAATTATTATTCGAATTCATGGGACTTTTAATTGATAAAAAGTTAGCAGAAGGAAAAGAAATTAAAATAAACCTGGATTTAACCGACAGAAACCAAAAATGCAACCTGGCTTTGGAAGATTCTGTTTTAATACCCCGGATGAACTACCAGGATACATCACCCCACATTGAACTAACGATTGATATTCCAACATTTATAGCCCTATTGCTTGGTGAAACCAGTTATGATGAAATTACAGGTGATGAATTGAAATTTAAAGGAAATCCTGAAGATTTAAAAGAATTTTTAGGTATCATGTCAGGTTTTGATTATGGTTTTAACATGGTGATACCCTGAGTCAAAGTTGATAAATGGTAAACAACAATTTAATAATAGGGGGTATGATTTTTATTATACCCCGCAGGGATACCAATTGAAGAAAAATATCAGAGAAACTGTAAATCCTTATTTCAAAATTAATAACAACGTTTTATACCCTGTACTGGAGAAAAAACAAAAAATTGGTAAAAATCTGTCTCATATTGCCTTGGCTGTTTAGAACAGAGGATAAGTGAGATTAAAAATTTTATAGAGTTTTTAGAGAAGTTAATGGAGTTAAATTGACATTTTGTTATTTTTTTATAATCAATTCTTGATTAAAAAAGAATACTAGGAAGATACTATGGTGGATGAATTTATAATCGAAGCGAACAATCTCTTTAAATCTTTTGGAGATTTTGTAGCAGTAGATAATTTAAATTTAAAAATAAAAAAAGGTGAAGTATTTGGATTTTTAGGTCCTAATGGTGCTGGAAAAACCACCTCCATCAAGATGATGGTGGGTTTACTTCGCCCCACTGGTGGGGAAATATTGATTGATGGTAAAGACATTGCCCATGCAGATAGACTTAAAATTGGAATATGTCCTCAGGATATAGTTTTATGGGAAAGCCTTACATGTAAAGAGAGTTTGAAGTTCATGGGCCAAATGTACGAAGTTCCAGAGGACATATTGAAAACTAGAGTAGAAAGCCTATTAGAAAACCTAATACTAACAGATAAAGCAAACACGCTCGTTTCTAACTTATCAGGAGGCATGAAACGCAGATTAAATCTAGCTATGGCATTAATACACTCTCCAGAGATAGTAGTTCTGGATGAACCTTCAGAGGGACTTGATCCTCAATCAAGAAGGGTTCTATGGAATTTCATCCGCTCATTGAGGGATAATGAAGGAAAAACAGTTATTTTAACCACACATTTAATGGATGAAGCAGACGGACTTTCAGATCGCATTGCCATAATTGATCATGGAAAACTGTTACGACTGGATACTCCTAAAAATCTTAAAAAAGAGTTTGGTGAAGGAGATATAGTGGAGATAAACTTGGCTGATTCTAAAATGAATCAGGAAGTGATTTTTAGACTTAAAACCATAGAAAATATTGATTCAGTTACTGAAGTTGATGGTAAAATAAATATAAAGACTTTAAATGCAGTTGGGAAACTTCCAGAGATAATGAATAAAGTTCAGGACATGAATAATGAGATTGCTGATTTATCACTGCACCCCAATACATTGGAGGATGTTTTCATTGAGTTAACTGGAACCAGTTTGAGGGAGTAACATGAAATTCATCAGTGTAGCCATTAAAGATTTTAAAGAACTTATAAGAGACCGCAGAGGTCTTTTCATGATATTACTCTTTCCCATGTTTTTCATGATTATTTTTGGAATTGCCTTTGGGGGTATGGGTACAAGTAATGAAACTCATAATCTGGCAGTTGTTAACCTTGATGAAGGTGCAAAGATGCCATTAACCAATGAAGATGTTAATTTTGGGGATAATCTGACTGAAATTTTCCGTGATTCTGAATATGGAGATAGTGATGTTAAGTTATTTAACGTTATAAATACTTCAGAATCTTCTGCAAATAAGCTTATACAGCTTAAAGAAGCTGATGCAATGATTATAATTCCCAAAAATTTTTCACAAACTACTGTGGATAAAATGGAGGATTCAATCACTGCGCAAACAACAGGAACAACATCATCTAATAATAATTCAAATAACGACACCATTAAATTAATTATTAGCGGAGATTCATCCAGCATGGGCTTTGCAGTTTCTCAAGTAGTATTGATTAAAATAATAGGGGAGTATCAGGATAATCTGGTGGCCAATATCCAAAGCCAGCCATCAGGATCTTCGGCTAAACCTCTAAAATTGTTTGAAGGAGATGTGGAATCAGTCTCTGGGACGGAATCTTTTTCCCAGTTTGACTTCCTGGCTCCAGGAATGATGCTGTTTGCCATTTTACTTCTGGCCACTACAGTGGCAGCCAGTTTAACCAAGGAAGTGGAAAAAGGTACTTTAGCTCGTTTAAGAATATCTAAAATGCGATCATTTGACATGTTATTTGGTGCACTAATTCCATGGTCAATAGTGGCAGCTATTCAGGTTTTAATTCTACTTACAGTTGCTTTGATAATGGGTTTCAACTGGCAAGGAGGTTTAAACTCCATTGTGCTGGCCATGTTTATAGGAGTCATTGGAGGAATTGGTTCGATTGCATTAGGAATGATAATTGCCTCTTTTGCAAAAAATGATACTCAAGCATTTAATTTAGGTATAATGGTTGTGGTACCTACCAGCTTCGTGGTTGGAGCATTTTTCCCACTCCCACAAGTAGTGGTAGGTGAAATAATGGGCAGATCTTTCCAGATATATGATATACTTCCCTGGACTCATATTTTAAATGCATTGAAATCCGTTTTGATATATGGAAATGGATTGAGTGCCATTACTTATGACCTGGTCTGGAGTGCCGTCCTCACCGCCATACTATTTATCATAGGCATGGGATTGTTTTCCAGATTCAGATTAAGTGTTGAAAATTAATCAGTACCCCAATCAGCTAATCAATAATCAAATAATGGCATCTGACACCCATACACTTAGAAAAGTTACCTAATACACATGTTATAAGTTCACAAGTTAATTTATCCCTTGATGAAATAAGGGAACTGTATGATTCATGTATAGAAATGAAGAGAGAAATATAAGAATTTAAGAGTGAAGCTGGAGGGTTATTTTTTGCTATTTAGTAGCTCTTATTGCAATGTAGCTACCTAAGGTAGGGGCTAGAATATACCCTAAAGTTACAATTAGAGTGATAAGTGGACCGGATAAGTTAAGAGGATGACCTATCAGTATGAAGTATACATTTCCCATAATTGAAATGAATATTATTCCGAATCCTACGAATATTCCATTTACTAATTGTTTTTCTTTCCCAATGTATGTGGCTAAAAATCCCTCAATTATTAAAATTGCAATCATTTCAGTTTTATATATCAAACCTGCATTGGTGTAGGTTGAAAGGATAATGTGGTAAGTTATTAGGGCTATAATTAAATAAATAACAAACGTGATAATGATTCCAGCAATAATAGAAACGAGATTGAATCTTTTATCCAAATATTTAGTTTTAAAAGATTTTCTGTAATTTTTATCTATCATCAGTCCGATGATACCACCAATTAATGCAAGTACCATTATCGAGACCCCATAAAAAATAGTAATAGTAACATCTGCAGAGGCAGCAAGAGCCATTAAGGCTATTATTAACGTTATAACTATCCCTTCATAAAGGGCATATTGTATTTTTCTTTCTCGGGCAAAAAATACTGCTATAAAACCTCCAATCACGTAGGTTAAGATCCCTATGAATAGATCAACCAAACCAAACTGATACAATGATTGAGTAAGTAAATGCAAAGAAAAACTAGCAATAACACCTAAAATTATTGAAATAACCGGATGAACTCTCATAGAATGTACCCACAAATAGTGGGATAAAAGTTCTATTTATTACTTTCTATTCATATTTTCATCAATAGGTAATTAAAAGGAGATTGTTCAGGATGCATACTTCCTAGCCGACCTATTTCAAAACAATTTGATATATTAAATATTAAGTTGAATAGGATAATAGATTAGATGGCGGGGGAGATGTTTTGGATGTTAACGGGAATAGGCGTTTAGTAAACCTTACTATAATCTCAGGTATGTTTTTATGGTCTTTCAGTGCGGGGATGGTTAACCTATCCCTACCAACCATTGCCCAATACTTTGATATTGGTTCAGCCACGGTATCCTGGGTGATAGTCTGCCATTTTATTACTTTAGTGGGATTAATCTTATTCTTTGGACGTTTAGCATATTATGTGGGCCTTAAAACCATTTTCATGTGGGGAGTATTCATATTCGTCCTTGCTTCCTTCTTTTGCGGCATATCCTCTAAAATTGAACATATTCTTATATTAAGAGCAATTCAGGGCATTGGTTCAGCTATGCTTCTTTCAGTTACCCCTGCTATCCTATCAAAGATATCTTCCTCAAAAAGTAGAGGTAAGGCTTTTGGTTACATATCCCTGGCCACTACCCTGGGTTTATCAATAGGGTACTTGATAGGTGGAACAATCCTGGAATACGCTAGCTGGAACTGGATATTCATCGTGAATGTTCCCATAGGAATAATAGTTCTATTGATGGCCCAAAAATTCATGCCAAAAGAAACAATTGTTCCCCCTAAGGATAAATTAGATAAAAAAGGAGCTATTATTTTATTTTTATTCTTTTTCTCCCTGATATTAGCTATTGAACCAATGAGAACTGTAGAATTTCCTATTTTAACCATTTCAGTTGGTTTAACAATAAGTATTATCCTGGGATTAATTTTTATTTTCTGGGAGCTGCGTCACCCCTATCCATTGATAGATCTTAAACTATTTTTAAACCCTTACCTTACACTCACGGTTTTGATTGCTTTTTTAACCACATTAGTCTTAACCGGGACCATATTTCTGGTTCCTTTCTATCTGGATATGGTTATGTCTTACAGCACGGAGTTGGCAGGGCTCATTATTTTTATGGCAACTCTGGTAATACTGGTGGGTGGACCTTTATCAGGACGGCTCTCTGATAAATTTGGTGCTAAAAAAATCAATATTTTGGGTGTTTTTATACTGTTGATTGCTCTTGTATTTTTCACCTTTTTCGATCAAACAGTAGGTTTAACCTTTATTTTAATTGTACTTGCTCTCAGGGCTTTATCTGATGGAGTTTCTAATCCTGCTAACAGTAAACTGGTGATAAGTTACAGCCCTCCTGGGATGGAATATACTGTATCCAGCTTATTAAATGCCGCCCGCTATCTGGGGGTGGTAACGGGAGTTGTTGTCTTTGAAGCAGTTTTCAACAAAACCATCAGCCAATATGGTCAAGCCCTAACAGCTCATGGATCAATAGAGAAAACATTACCCGTAGGTGCTTTGGTTGATGGATTCCATACAGCATTCTTCATTGGAGTTATTTTAACTGTAGTTATACTTATTCTAACCCTTTTAGGCAGTGCTGCCCCTGATGAGAATTGATTAATAAAAATGTATCCTCATGATATTTTCTCAAAAAAATTTGTTAAGATGGCCCGAAAGTACTTAGAACCGCACCAACATGAATTATATTTGATAAAATAAACACAAGAATAATTCCAACAATTGCTATTAGTGCATATGCCAATTTGTTATTGGTCTTTTTTCTGATTGCTACTGCGATTATTCCACTGATTAAGCCAATGAACAAAAAGAGTATGAAACCTGAAACTGCTCCTCCAATATATAAATAATAGGTGATGGATCTTAATGATACGTGTAAATTAGCTATTTGAATATTTGCTTGATTTAATAAGAAAACGACCAGTGGGATGGATGTAAGTCCCGCTATGCTTGTTGGTACTCCTCCGTACAAAATTCCATTAGTATAACTCAATTCCACAAGATAAACCGCAACGAATCCACCGATTACCGGTGCTATTAAACCCATTTTTGGTAAATACAATCCAGTAAATAAAGCTATTAGAAATGAAACCCCAAATCCAACAATAACTGCCTTCCAATTTAACTTCATTTTTTCCCCACCAACTTTTCCCCTGTTAAATTTGTAACCTTTTATTTCTGCACCAATGCCTCCAAAAATAGAGCCCACAATGGAACACACGATTAATGTAATAATTAGTGCATACATCTCAGCGATAATAACTGCGCTTGATGAAGCCTCAGGGGGAAAAATTAAACCATATATTATTGAAACTACCCATAATATTATGGCAGTGATAATTCCCATCAATATTCCATGTTTTGCTCCCTCCACATAAGTTCCTCCGACCATATAACCGGTTAATAGAGCACCGATTATGAATCCAACATATATTCCATAAGAATAAATCGGGGATAACATCAATAAAAACGAAGACAAAATACCTATCACTATTGCTGTAGCAGAACCTGCCATTACTGCTTTCCAATTAATATTTTCCATTTGATTACTACCCCATCATAATTATCAGTTTTAATGTGGAATTGATTGAATAATTAACTTCCAGATAATTAGCTTACTATGATTATCCTATTTATTAATATTGTAAGTTGATTAAATTTCTTAATAAATTAGGAGGATATACAAAATCTTTCAATTGATGTCCCGGTAAATTCCATTATAACTCTTTTTATTCACAGGGTAAGATGCGTGAGATACAAAGCAGAATAACCGGTTATTGGACATGATTTTAAAGATGAAAAATGAATTAAAGAACTCAAGGGTGCAGCTTTTGAGTTATGTGAAAATTTTAATTGTTGAGATGATTAATAAGTTTTTTTTAAATTGAATAGAAGAATAAGGGGCTACTTATGTTTCAATGGCTTTATAAATAGTGATATTATGAAGCTTATTAAGAATAGGATAAATACAAAGTCAAATGCAGTTTTCATGGCATTTCTAACGGTTTTATTAACAATTGTGTATAATGTTAAGTTGTCATTCCCCTTTAAGGTATTAAAGGTGGTTGTATTTTTTTTCTCCTGAAATATTATCAGTTTTTGATCTATTTCACTTTTGGTAAACTGGTTGGGATAAACCTGATCATATGTTGCATATAATCCGTTGATTGTTCCAATTATGAGGATAATCCCAATAATTGCAGTTCCCATGGATGATCCCAGATTTGCACTGGTGGACATAATACCTGATGCATCGGATTGCTTATCTGAACTTGCCGAGGATAGAATTACGTTCGCAGTTAATGGCAAGGCTAAACCTAATCCCATTCCCAGAAATAAGGTTCCAGGAATAATATCAGCTACATGGGTACCCAAGTTGAACTGGTAGCTGAGATAGTAACTGGATAATAATGCAATGAAAAATCCTAGAGAAATGAGACGGTGTGGTGCAATTCGATCTGATAGTTTAGATGATGATAATGAAAAGATCAAAACTCCAATAGTTAAAGGTAGGATAGTAAGGCCTGTTGTGAATGCATCGGCACCAGTCTCTTGCTGGAAAAAAACAGGTAATATGAAGACAGCACCGGCCAGAGCCAGATTCAGCACCAGTCTGGAAAGTGTTCCCAGAGCAAAGTTTCTATTTTTAAACAGCCTTATATCAGTAAGCGGTACTTTATCTTTACTAATAACCCTTTTTTCTCTTAAATAGAATAATATTAATAGTAATATCCCTATTCCAATCATAAATGCAGATATTTCAAAGTTTTCGTTATAATTAATTCTTAAAATTCCTATAACAAATATTAGAAGTCCTGAAGAAGATAAAAGCACTCCCCATTTGTCTAAATCTTTAAGTTTCATTGATGGCGGGAAGTATTCCAGTTTTCGGGATAATGCCAGGATAATTATTATAACAACGAGTTCAAGTCCAAAACCCCATCTCCAACTGAAAAATGTGGCTAAAAATCCCCCTACGAGTGGTCCGACCCCTGCACCTGCTGTAGCCAGGGATGTTCGCATCCCCAGGGCAAATTGACGGTTTTTTCCACTGTACATTCCAACGATGATTGAAGCTGTGGCTGGTGTCATCAGGGCCGCACCAACACCTTCAAAAATGGACCATCCAATTAATAACATGGTTGAATTAACACTAAAAGCGGCTATGGCTGTTCCAAACCCAAAAATAACGGCACCCGCAATGTATGCATTTTTTCTACCCACTATATCCTGCATCTTACCCCCCAGGAGCATTAATGATGCCATGGTCAGTGCATAAACACTGATTATTATCTGTATGCTGGATATATTGGTGTTGAGATCCACTACCAAATTTCCTATAGCCACGTTCATAAAGGTAGAATCAAGTGCTATGATAAATGAAGATAATGAAACAATTATAATAGCGGCCCAACTTATTTCAGCAGGTTTAGAATTATTTACCATAATATTTCTCAATATTATGTTTAGGGGATTATTATTTATTTTTTTTTAAATAATGATATGAGAATATTTGATTAATTGGGTTACACTGTATTCTCATTGGAGATATTCTTTTAAAGAAAGATCTTGGAGTTTCATAAGATTAATGATGGGTTTCAGGATGCAACTTACTAGCCGACCCCGATGACCTCCGGGAAGGTTACCTGAGGTATATTGATTAGTTAAATGTGAAAAGTTCACCAGTAAATTTCTATTTGGATGAAATCCGGTAGCTGCAACAACTTGTTGCAGGGATGAAAAAAGAGTTAAAGGAATTGAAGGGTGAGGGTTGAAGGAGGATTATTTTTTTTGATTATTTAGTTGGTCTTATTGCAAGTAACTATCAAAGATTGGATAAAATGATAGGCAAAATTTTATTTTTAGGAAATTTTGTTAGATATGAGTAAATATTCTATTATTATTAATTTTATTCTATTTTATAGTAAATAGTTATTTATTACTCTAAATTGTAAAAAAAACATAATTAATTTTAAAAGGAGGATTAATAAAAATGGATTTAAGTATTTTATGGCTTGTACCAATAGCTTATTTTATACATATTATTGAAGAAGGCCCAAGATTCATACCTTTCGCTATAAAGTATTACGGACAACCTAAAAACTTTAAAGAGTTCCTCGTTGGAAATATTATTCTCATGGCTTATGTTCTAATTTCAGTATCTCTTGCAATCTTTTATACCAATGAATGGACTATGGTGATAGGATTAGCCACTGCTGCATGGATATTTACAAATTTTTTAATGCATGCATACTATACCCTACGGTATGGTGAATATTCTCCAGGTGTAGTAACTGCAAGTGCAATATACGCACCTGTAACAGTTTTCATCTACTATAACTTTATAATATCTGGAGTACTAAGCACAACAGACATTATATTGTCCATGATCCTTGGATTTGTAATTATGTATGTTCCAACACTTATGCAAATGAAGAGACATGGAAAAATATAGAAAAATTAATTAAAAAAAATTTGGGAAAATATTTTTATCAGACTTCTTTAGGTATTGATGCATGATACCAGTTTCCAGGTATCCAATCTTATTTTATATTTTTTTACTTTCAAATGCTCTTCATTAACTCATTAAATAATAACAACAGTATACACTTACGGTATCCGAGTTAAAGTGTTAGAATTAATGATATAAGGCTCGAGAAAATCATCAGGAGAAATTATCTCATATATATCAGATAATTCATTAAAGAAACTATAGAACTCTTTTCTTATTTCCTCATCCATAAAATAATCCAATATAACTTCCAAGGCTTTATCAGGGAAGTCTACATCAAGTACATGGAGCAAGTGACAATATCCGAAAAAATACCCATGGCTTCCACCTTGCAGACCTCAGAGCATCTTCCACAAGCAATAAGGAAGTGTTAATAGAATCTGGTCAATAATTGAACGCATGTTAGAATAAAAGAATTTAGAATATAAAATCTGGAATAAAAAAATCTAAAAAGAAAAAACTAGAATGAAATGAATTTAGAATTAAATGATCTGAAATAAAAAAGGTAGTTGAAGTTATTCTGTGAACTTCTCAACCTGTCTATCAATCTCTTCCAGAGCAACCTGTGCAGCTTCATCAGCCAGGTTGTCATCTGCTTTGCAAAGTTCATCCAGGAAGAGTTCTACTTCTACATCAACATCAAGACCATCTTCTTGGTTGAATTCAACTCTTAACTCCATATCCTGGACTTCTTTTTTTGAGACCTTGGAAAAAATATAGTTTTCTGCAGCTACTGCTGCAGCTTCGGATATTTTCTCCATTTCAGGGTCGGTTAATGTTTTCAAACTTTAAACCTCTGTAACTTAGGGTATGGTACCAATCAAGTAATTGGCCCAATTAGATACTAACCTTAGTTAGCGACCTTAGTTACCCATACCAGGCTGCTGCATCTGCATTGCACCCTGTAGGGTTTCCTGCATTTCCTGCAACCGTTTCATTACCCTTTCTTCCTGTCTTTTAACTGTTTTTTCCCGGAGCTGGAGGGTTTCCAGTTTCTCGGTCAGGTCTTCAGTTAGTTCAGGTTTGGGCATTTTAATTAACAGGGTTCCGGCGGTTTTGTAAACTTCTGCATCATCTGCCACTTTTTCCAGTTCTTCAAGGGCCTTTTCAGTTTCTTTTATCTGCAGATCCACGTTCTGTTTCTGCATGGTTATGGCCTGGGCCTGCTGTTGCATCTGCTGGAATTGTGCTAGTTGATGTTGGATATTTTGGGGAATTTCCATATTTTCACCTCTAATTGTAAGTAAGTATAAGTTAATGACCGGTAATTCTATTTTAAGTTAATTTCTACATCAGTTAATTCAATTATTCTAAAATATTTTCTAAATATTTAATATTATATTCTTTCAATGTTTTTTAATTCTAAAATCTCATTGGAAAGCATTACCCACCTCAGATATGAATTCAGGGATGCTCTGAGGGATGGTGTGTCACGCGCAGTGATGTTGATCTTTAGAATGTTATTCTGACATTCGATCTGGGTACTGGTTCGCTCTGAGGGTGATTCCATTATTTCAGGTTCAATAGCACGAAGAACAATTTCTGCATCACTAGATGACGGAAATTCAAGTTCTATCTGACTTTCAACCTGTTTGAGAGCTTTTATCCTCATCACCTGCTAGTTTCCATTCCTGAATGTAAATGCGTGGCCCAGTGGCCTGACCTTTTCCATCAAAAAATTCCAGTAAAGGTCGGGATTTCTGTTCACTGGTTCTGATGAGTAGAAGGTTGCAATCAGAATTTTTCCCATCAGAATTCCTTCTGGAATCTTCAGGGGGAATTGCAAATATTTCCGTGGATAAATCTTTTAAATCATCCACTTCACACCGGATACAGAGGTTATCCTTTTTCATCCTTCCCTTGGGAAGGGAAAAGTCCACAGTTACCAGTAGACTGATGAAAAGTTCTCCATCCTGGTAGAAATCCATCCGACTGGGGTTTCCATTTCTTTCAAATACCACGGTTACCCTGTCGGTTTCCATTTCCTTTGCCTTTAAAAAGACATCCCGAAGGCTCATTTTACCACGGTTTACGCAGCGAGCTTTTAACACTCGTTCAAGACCTCGGCAGAATGTCCTGGTCCTCTGGGATGGTTTTCGGGAAGTGGTAATTAACATGAAATAACCAGAATATGATTGGGATCAAGGAATATAGGGATTTAAATAAGATCTCTGATTTAAAAAGATCTCTAATAAAATATGATAGATATAGAGATCTGAAACAATCCTATGGACTTTAAAGAGATCTGAGAATCCAAATGGTATTTTAAATAAATCTAATGGGACCCTATTAGATTTAATAGAATCCTTAGGATAAAATCCTAAAGGGATAGAATCCTGAAGGGATAGAATCCTGATGGAATCTTAAGATGCCATCAAAAAGATTTTATCTAGCTTCCACATGTCGCCTGACCGGGGGGATCTCCTTGAAGAGAATCCTGTAACGGCAGCTGGGACATTTGGATTCTGTGTAACCTTTAATATCTACCAGTGTACCACATTTATCACATTTATACAATTATAAACCTCCAACAATCCTCTTAATGTTTCTGGTAGCAGTTTTTCCCATTGGGGTGTTGGGCATGTATGCTCCACCAGTGAATACTGCACCACATTTGCGGCATTTCCAGATTCCTGCTGCAGTCCTTTTAACTCCGGGTCGATCACATTTAGGACAGGTGTGATTCTTCTTCATGTTGTCTTCAATGGACTTTACTGTTCTCTTTGCTTTCCTACCGTACCGGGCTCCGAATCTTCCGGTTACACCTACTTTTTTAGTTCTTGCCATAATTATCACCTTGTTAGTTTGTATTTTTTTAAATTGAAAGGAATCCAGATGGTTATTCATCCAAATTACCTAGTCACTGTACGTGTTTAGATACATTGTACAACTTTGATCTTCAAATTTTTAAGATAAGAGTCTTTATTTAAGAAATTCTTGGTTAATAAAGATTCTTACCTTTTAAGATTTCTTACATTCAAAGACATCTCAGCTTGAAAGACTTCTTAAATATAAGATTTCTTACATTTTAAGGCTTTTCAGCCTGTAAAATTTCTTACTTTCCAAAGAAATCCTTTGGCCATTTATGCTTTGGGGATAAGCTCACGAAGTTCTTTAGTCTTGGTTTGGGCTATTCCAACAGCTTTTAAGACTTCTTCACGTGTGAGTGGGACTGATCCACCTTTCTGCATGGCACAGATACTTCCATCGGTTCGCACACCTATGGAGATTCTGGCATCTAAGACATCATCTTCTTCCAGGGAAGGATCTACCACCAGTTCTCCCCCGATCTTGGCCAGGGTGCACATGAGGGCTTGTTCTGCGATTGGAATTGGAACCATGGTTTCATAGTCAATTACTACTTCATCATTCTCAATGGTTGTGCTTGGGATTTTGGTATTCATAAGGGCGGCTAAGCTACCCAGAACTGCAGCATCCATGAGGTTGCCATCGTAATCCACAATGTGAAGGTCCAGGAATATCATCCAGACTTTCTTTCCAGGGATGATGACCATTTTTTCCAGGTCCACTACTTTCCCTTCCCGTATACAACGGTCGGTTACTCTGGACAGTTCCACTGAAGTTTCATTGGGTGGTCCTGCTTCGAAGTTAGGGGCTGCCATGGGCAGAAGTTCGGAGTTGGTTATTAAGACACCTACATTGGGCGTGTCAGGGAATGGTTCACCGATCTGGGGTTTGGCACCTACTACTATCTGGGTGTTACCTATTTTCACCCGGGCGGAACCTTCTGCTTTTTTAATGACCCCTGCTTCCAGGCTTATTTCCCGGTACTGGTCCAGGGCTCTTCCGTCTGCTCGTTCTCCGTTCTTGACGAGGTTGGCAACGCTTTCCCTTATGATCTCTGGAACTATGCTCTGCACCATCTTAATCACCGTACCTGTTCTTTATGGCTTTTTTCTGTTCTTCGCTGATGATCTTACATCCTTTTATAGCCAGATCCAGTGCCTTCTCGAATTCATCATCAGTGAGGTGTCCGTCCATCTGCAGCAGGGTTATATCCCCTGTACGGGGCATCATGGCAATGGGTAAGTCAGCTTCTCCTTCCTTATCTTCCCATTCTGATAAGTCCATTATAACCTGCCCATCAGCTTTACCAGCTGCACAGGCAGATACCATGTCCCTCATGGGTATTCCTGCATCGGCCAGAGCAACAGATGCTGCGGTTATACCGGCACACCTGGTTCCTCCTTCTGCCTGCAGGACTTCTATGAAAATGTCAATGGTTGATCTTGGGAATTTTTCCAGGAAAACCGCAGGGTTAAGTGCTTCTGTGGTTATCTTGGATATTTCCACTGATCTACGGTCTGGTCCGGGTCGTTTTCGGTCTTCCACTGAGAATGGTGCCATGTTATAGCGGCAGCGCAGGATGGCCATATTGGGCTTTAGTAATCTACGCACGTGTAATTCTCGGGGACCATAAACCGCTGCCAAAACTTTGTTATCACCAATTTCCACGTAGGCTGATCCATCGGCTCTTTCTAAGACTCCTGCTTCAATTTTTAAGGGCCTTAATCCATCGAAAGCTCTTCCATCTGGTCTTTTTTTAGTGGTAGAAGCTATTAAACTTCCTTTATTACTATCTCCAATTGATTTGCTGGTTAGAATAATAATCACCCCTTACTGAATCAATTTTTCCTCAAATTCATCATCTTCTTCTTTTTTATCTGGTGTTTCGGGATCTGGTTTTGCGGTCGTATCTCCGAGAAGTTCCACTAACATGTCCCTTATTCTGTCGGTGAGACCAGATGTGTGTGCTTCTTCTTCGATAGTTTTAACAACTTTCTGCACCACTCTTTCCATTTCAGGTTTTCCCTTAACCCAGACCACACCATTTTGACCTACAACCACTTCACAACGGGTCTGGTCTTTGATCATGTTGATCATGGATCCTTTCTTACCGATGAGTCGGGGCACCTTGGTGGGGGTTATGTTTATGAGAATTCCTCCACGGAATTTACCAAGCCCTCTCCCTTTGAGACCAAGTTTCACCTTTTTCACTTCGTCAACATCCACCACGCGCAGGAAAAGCACATCTCCAACATTAAAAGCCCGGTTTAACTCTCTTTTTTCCTTACCGAAAACTTCGGCTGCGGGTAATATCCCCGAGTAAGGTGAGTTTATGTCCAGGTTCCACATGGAAAAGCGGATATCGGATACTTTGCCAATAACCACATCTCCCCTTTTGGGAATGTATTTACTCTGTAATGGTATGACACTAATTTTTTTATCCCTAACAGCCACCAGGCCGACCAGGGAGGAGCATACCTTTTCTTCTTCCTTGAAAGTTCCTCTTCCTGAGTGATAGTCCCCTTCTGCTAAAATCTCACCTGGAACTACTATCTGTTTATCTTCTACTAATAACACGTTTTGCCTCCTTTATAGGCTAAAGAAGTTTTATTCTAAGAGTTTGGATTCAACCTGTCCATGGGTAATTTCTGAGAGTTTTTGATAGAAACCTTCCTGCATACCCCCAGGGATTTCCACTACAGCAACCCATGATCCGTCCTGTTGCCATTCTTCCTTTATGGTTTTTCCATATTCAGGTATAACTCCATAGACCCGTCCGGTGTCTTCTCCAGGTATGTGGATAGCTACTCTAACTTTTTCAAGTCTTATGGGTATTAACCTACGGATGGCTTTTAGAGTGATGTTCACCTGTTCATCCACACTTTTAAAGGGATCCACCCGGATTTTAGCCTCTTCCATGGCTATTTCAATCCTTCTAGCAGGGTGGGGGAGCTTTGTCTGAGGGTTTATGGCTTCTCGAGCAATTTTAGCCACGACCATTCTCCTCTTATCCTCCTGCATCTCCCTCCGTTGTTGGGCGGTGAGTTGGACCTGCCCTTTACGGATGATGATAACAGCAGCTTCCAGGGGATCAGTGGTATCAAAGGCCTTATTCATTGCCTCTTCCGATGCTTTATCCCCCTTCTTAGCATCCTTGAAAACCTCTTCAACAGCCAATATCTCTTCAATTTTGATATCTTCTCCCTTTTTAAAGTCAGATGCCAGATCTGGATCCACCAGAATCTCAAAACGTTCCCCGTAGTATTCCAGGCGGGCTAAAACTGCATCTTCCAGGGTGATCATGATTTATTCCTCTTCTTCCTCACCCTCCTTGGACTTACGGATGAGGAGTTCTTCTACATGTTCTTCTATTTCATCTTCTGAGAGTTTGCGATATTTATGATTGGCTTTTTCAATGACTGCAATTTCTACGCTTTCTTTAGTGGTTTTACCTTCAGTTGCCTCGTAGATTGCATCCAGTGCCAGTTCCATGGCTTCAGCGATTTTCATATCTTCACTGTAACTTTTTTCAAAGACTTCCATGGCCAAGGCCCTTCCTGCCCCAATGGCAGTGGCCTTGTATTCGATTAAAGCCCCACTAGGGTCTGTTTCGAACAACCGACATCCGTTATCGTTGACTCCACCAATGATCAGTGCAGAACCGAATGGCCGGACTCCACCGTGCTGAGTGTACATCTGTTTCATATCACAGATCTTCTTGGCCAGCATTTCAACTGGTATGGGTTCGTTGAAGGTGATCTTGTTGACCTGAGATTCCATTCGGGCCTGTTCAACGAGTTTCCGGGCATCAGCCACCAGACCAGAAGTAGCGGCTCCTATGTGTTCGTCAATCTGGAATATCTTTTCGATGGAGGTGGGTTCCACCAGTTTGCTGCTGGGTCTTTTATCTACCACCAGCACAATCCCCTCGGATGATTTCACTCCTAATGAAGTTGTACCTCTTTTTACAGCTTCTCTTGCATATTCAACCTGAAATAGCCTTCCATCTGGGCTAAAAATAGATATACCTTTATCATATCCTGCTGCTGGGAACGGTTGCATATCTTATACCTCTTTTAAATTTTTTGATAAAATAATGAACTTCAATAAAATATTGATTTATAACTTAATAAAACCATTTATACATTTTACTCATCTGCTGCTTTCAATTTAATAAAGTTTGTTATTGCTGCCTTAATGGTTCCAGAAATTCCCAGAGTCTGGAAAACCACCTTTTTTCCGTGAAATTTAGTTATGGTAGGAATGACTGCCCGGGCGCGATCTACTTCATCCCGTTTACATCGGATGATTCCCTTAACCACGTGCCTTCCAGTAGCAGGATAATTATTTGCAGTTGCAGAATAACTATTCCCAGTTGTAGGATAATCATTTCCAGTGACAGAATTACTCTTTCCGGTTGTAGGATAATCATTTCCAGTAACGGGATAGTTCCAGACCTTTACCACCCACAAGCCCAGTTTGCTGGTTCCACAGGATCCATAAAGGTTTCCAGATGACTCTGTAACCAGGGATATCACATCCTCTCGCTGGAGGGGAATTTCTGAGAAAGCCTGGAAGGCCAGGTATCTTTTCTTATCTCTAAGGTGTGTGGGTAGTATTTTAAGCTTCATAAACTCTTATATCTCCGTATATCTGAGCTTATTCATAGTGATATATTTTATTTTTAATTAGGTATGAGGGGTTTAGGATGATGAATTTAAGGTTTTGAGGGTTTAGGTTGATGAAATTTAGGTTATGAAGGGTTAAGTTATGATGAAATTTAGGTTATGAAGGATTAAGTTATGATAAATTTTAGTATAAGGGGTTTAGGTTATGAAGATCTGGCTATGAGGGGTTTAATTGGTTATGAGTTCCTTTTAAACGACAAATTAGTTGAATATCCAAAAATTGACACGATAAACCATAGTATAAACAATTTCCTACACATCTGTTCAGGAACATCTGTTAATTATTCCATTAAACGTACCCCGGGGACTATGACTTTATCTCTTATTTTATTTCTTTGGATAATTTCCTGTGGAGTTTTTGACAATGCACTCATGGCCTCATCGTTAGTCATTCCAAAACAGGCAGCCAGTGCTATTATACCTCGGGGGTTGCGCAGCCCGTAAAATGAATTGGTGTCACTGGTGATTATAACCGGGACTCCGTATTTACGATGCAACTTCATAATCTGCTGAAACTGATTTAAAACCCGGTATTGCTGGTTAGGGCGAGTTAAAAGGAAATATTTCAGGTTTATTTCTAATGCAACCCTGTTTTCAGCTGCTTTAACTGCCAAAACATGGTTAACACCACTATCAAACCGGCTACGATAAGGATGGCTTAGGATATCAACACGAGGATCTTCGGTGGCAGCTCTGTTTATTTTAAGGTCACCACCATGAACCAGTATAACATCAGCTTTCTTACGAAATCTTTGTACCTGTTTTCGGAGATCTTCCTGATTTTTAGCCTCTATCTCCACACATAGCTGGATAGAAATGGGTTTATCCCCATCTTCATTCAGGTTCAATTCTTCATTCAGATCATTAATGCTTTTACGCAGGTTTTTAATGGTTTCAGGTTGATTTAAACAATCTCTGGAATAAACAGTCAACCCTACTCCATGGTATCCTATGTTTCCAGCATCTATGGCCAGTTCAGGACCACCATGAATATGTAAATCAAAAAACATCCTTACACCTTATTCAAATATCTGTCTGGCCACCTTTAGAGCCTCTTCTTTCCGAGAAGGATAGGCTGCTATTTTCATCTTCAGGTGCAGGGCATCACCATGCTCCACTACCAGAAGATTTCCTAGATAGGCACTCTGTTTATCAAATCTAAGAAAAAGGTTCCCTCGTTCATCCATTTTGTCTTCAAGTTCCCTTAGAATCCTTTTTTTGGCCGAGGGTTTTAGTGAATGTAATTTTTCCAGGAAATCTTTGAGTTCCCTTTTTTTGGTGATTTTTCCCTGGAGAATGATAACCTGATTTTTGTGGTAACCTTCAGTGGTTTCCTTATGAGGTTGGGCAGTGGGGAGGAGGGTAAATAACGCCTCCCTCACCTTCTCTTCGTTTTCAGTTCCGTAAACAAAGGCCCGGTAGGAGAGGTTGTGTATCATTTACCTTAATTTCTCCGCTCCTTTACCTTTATTTCTGAGTCCCCTATTTTTCTTACCTTCACTGGTCAATCCACGGAATGCTCTTCCGCGGTGATGGTTATCGCAGATCCAGTTGATTTTAGGGTCATTTTTGATTACTGGATGGTTAGGATCCACCAGAATCACTTCGAAGAATTTGAATTTCCCATCTTCCCATACCCAGTAGGAGTTTAAAACCTCTAAGTTGGGGTATCTACGTGCTACCCTTTCTTCAGCTATGCGCTGAATGGACTTTTTAGGGGTTATTTTCTTAACACCCTGCCTTTTGGGTTTTCGACCTGCGGTGAATCTGGTTTTCCTTCGTCCACCACGACGTACACGGGTTCTGACAACTACGTATCCCTTTTTAGCTTTGTATCCTAGGGATCGTGCCCGGTCTAGTCGGGTTGGTCGTTCTACACGGGTAATTACACTTTCTTTTCTCCACTGGGGAGCTCTCTGTTGCATTAATTCTTTTACATAAGACTCATCTGGATTTTTCCAGGCATCTTTTATATAACTGTACATTAAATACACCTCTTTTTGTTCAGCTTTCGCCACATCCATGGGATCATTAATGGTCCCAAAAAAAGTAGGTCACATACGCCATATTGGCGGTAACACAATGTTGATCACATGCCCTTAAAAAGGTTGTGTTTGGGAGGGGTGAAAAATCAAAGATGTTATTCGCCTTTTACACGTAACACATGAAATATTGTGTTACCTTATTGGATCCATACCCCACCAGTGATTAATCACCGCAGATTAAGGTTAAACTTGCCGTTGAATGCGGCTTATATACAGGCGTGCCCATATGTAGGCCACTATACCCCCTGCAATGTCCCCTGCAACTATACCCCACCATACTCCCTGCTGGCCTAAGTTGAAGTTTATGGCCAAGAGGTAGGCGAATATGGCTACAAAGATTAGCTGTCTCAGCACGGTCAGGATGAGTGAGGTTACACCCTTTCCCACTCCCTGGAAAACAGAACTAGACATGATTCCAGGGGGTACGAATAGGTAAAATACACACATCACCTGCAGGAAGGCTGCTATAGTGGGTGCCAGATAGGCGGTTTCTGGTGAATAAGCAAATATTTGGGCGATGTAGGGTGCGAATATAAAAGTTAAAACGCCAGTAATTGCAGCTACGGCTAATCCTAATTTTATGGAGTAGCTGTGGGCTATGCGCAGGTTTTTATATTTTCGGGCTCCGTAGGCCACACCACTCACCGTTACCACTGCGGTTCCCACCGCAGCCATAGGTATTATAGCCATCATTACCACCCTCCATCCTGCCGAGTACACGGCCACAGCGTCAGTCCCGGCAACCTGGACCAGTATCACATTTAAAATGGCGGTCACTGCAGACATCACCAGGAACTCGGCACTGGCGGGTAATCCCACTCCTAAGATGGATCTGGTTACTTTTAGATCTGGTTTGAAGTACTTCCAGGATAGATTCACATAGGTGTCCTTCTTTTTTAAGAACCAGTAAAGTATAACTAGGGAAACCAGGGCCTGGGAGATTAGTGTGGCCCATGCTGCTCCGGCAATTCCCCATCCAGCCAGGTAAATGAGTATTGGATCCAGGACTAAGTTCACCACCGAGGATATGATCATGGCATACATGGTCCTCTTGGTATCTCCTTCAGAACGCAGAATTCCGTAGGCCGCACCGGTAAACAGCATGAGTATGGTTCCAGCGAAGGTGACTTGACCGTAGGATATTGCCAGGTCAATGGTGTTCCCTGCTCCCAGGGCTGAAAGGACCGGGTTTAGAAATATCTCCAGGAGTACTGTCAGGATCACGGAAATAATGATGGTAATGACCAGGGTGTGCATTGCGGTGTTGTTCACCCCTTCCTGGTTTCGGGCACCTATACACCGGGAGATGGCTGAGGTTGCACCGGCACCTATACCGTTGGATAGACCAACCAGTATCATAAAGAGAGGTGTTACAAATCCCACTGCTGCCAGGGCATTTCCACCAAGTCCGGACACCCAGATAGCATCCACCAGGTTGTAGGCCGACATCAGTATCATGGCCACAATGAGTGGTCCTGATAATTTTATTATGGCTTTTTTAGGGTCACCTGTTATGATGGCAACTCCTTCTGTTTTTTCTCCTAAATCCCCACCAGACTCATCCCTATCTGATCCAGTGGGTGATGGTAATGAACTTTTATCTTTCATTTTATCTTTCACTCCCTCCTAAAATTGAATTCTTCTAAAATTTAGTCCTCTGATCTTTAAAAATAAGTTAGGATGTCCTGTAATCTTAATTTTCAGTTTATTTATCTTTTAAACGTTTATTGCAATTTTCAATACTGTTTTCGGCTAGTCTTCTCATTCCTTCCAGCATAAAAGAACGTTCTTCAGAGGAAAACCCTTTGAAGATATTATTTTCCCATTTCTTCTCTGCCTGAAGAATTACCGGGATCACTTGCTCCCCTTTCGGAGTAAGGGAAAGCCGATATTTTCGACGATTTAGAGGGTCCTGAACTTTATTGACCATTCTTTTTTCCTCTAATTTTCTTATGGCCCTGGCAATGGTCCCCTTATCAATGTGGAACATTTTTGCCAGATCATCCTGGGTGATTCCCTCTTTTTTGGATAGGACCATGAGACAGGGAACCTGTCCTTCAGTAAGTTCCAGGTGTTTAAGCTCATGGTTCATGAAAATATAGTGATTCCGGGTTACTATTGACACAATTCCCCTGAATGGGATATCTAAGGACATTTTTTTCACTCCAATATTTTTTAACTTCAATTCGTCTAACACAATTCTTTTAACTCCATCAGTTAGAAACCAAGTTAATCCACTATAAATTTAGATTTAGAACTTCAGATTAATTTTAAAACTTCAATCCATTTTTAAAGGTTTTTATTTCAAAATTAAAACAAAAATAACTGGAAAATTTAATTTAAAGTGATCTGAATTGAAATATATACTCAATAGATATAGTGAGATTTCATACTATATAAATATGTTGTCAATGCAACAATTGTTTATACAACAAAATTAAATTGGGTGTAAGGTAAGTTTGGGACCAAGAAGAGTGAAATAAGTTATAACGGATTGTAAGCAAAAATAAGTTATTAAAAACGGATGACAGGCAGGAAAATCATGGGGATGCATTGATTTACTAAACAAATGACAATATCATTATTAATAATGATTCAACTTTATTAAAAAATACCTACCATTAGTAAGAACTAACCTTATCAAGAATGATCCAGCTTTTCTTGGAAGGTTATATCAAATTTAGTTCCATTACTGGTGTCCAGTTTGATTAGAGCACCGATCTGTTCAGATAAACTGTAAATTAACATTATACCCAGTGAATCCGATTTTTTAGGGTCAAAGTCTGGAGGGAGACCAACTCCATTATCACTGACTGTTAACCTAAATTTATGGGGGCCCTCATCAGTAGAAGAATGGAAATTCACCCTTATTTCACCACTGTCACCATCGGGAAATGCGTACTTTAAACAGTTGGATATCAATTCTGTTAAAATGAGTCCCAGTGGAATGGCAGTGTTTATATCCAGCATAACCTCATCCACATTAACACTCATCTTCACCCTTTTAGGATCAGCAGCATAGCTGTAGAATAGGTTTTTGGCCAGAGTGTTAATGTATCCACTGAATTCTATCCGTTTAAGATCACTGGACTGGTAAAGGCTTTCGTGGATCATGGCCATGGATTTCGCACGGTTCTGACTATCTTTAAAAATATCCCGGGCATCTGTATCCTTAATATACCGTGATTGCAGGTTAAGAAGACTTTGAATTACCATTAGATTATTTTTAACGCGGTGATGGATCTCCTTCATCATCAGATCCTTTTCTTTTAAGGAATTTTTCAGTTCTTCCTCCAGTTTTTTCCGCTGGCTAATATCCCTGGCCACGATCTGAACCGCCCGCTGACCATTATAGTTTATTGGGGCATCCCCTACTTCAATATCCTTAAGTTGTCCATCGAGGGATATGATTTTTTCTTCAATGAAATCTAACCTTTTATTTTCAACGAAAACTTCATGTAACCGTTTTTTAGCAGTTTCCACTGAATCCGGATGGTAAAAACTGAAAAGATTTTTATCTAAAAGATCTTGAGGATTCTCCATACCAAATATGGTGGCGGAAGCCTTGTTGGCGAAAACGATTTTCTCACCCATAACCACCAGAATTGCATCGGGTGAAAGTTCAGATAAATTCTTATAACGTTCTTCACTGTCAATATAATCTTTTTCAGCTCTTTTGAGCTTACTTATATCCTGAATTGTTAATAATCGTCCTTTAAATTCATTTTTATCATAAAGGAAGGTGATCTGCATTCGGATCCACAGGTTGAATTGATCACCTATAAATATTGTTTTTTCTTCACCAGCTTTATTATAGAACTCTTTTATTTCAGGGAATTTATCCAGTAGTTCTGTTGCCTGTTTCCCCACATCATCTTCAGTTATTCCAATCATTTCTGCAGCAGGGTTAACATCGATTAAGGTACCGTTGGTATCAAAAACCATGAACCCATTTTTTATTGTTTCGAAGAGTTTTTCATAGGCAATGGGCCTTATACCCAGTAATGAAAATTTAAAAATTGATACTGCCAGTAGTAGTCCGGAAATAGTTAACCCGAATGGAGTTATATCCAGTCCAGGGATGCCCAGTATATCCGTGTTGTACAGGACACTGCAAAATAGGGGTATCACCCCACTTGTGATCAGGATCAATATTTGGGTGTGGTATGCCCTGGGAGATTTCATTAAGAGCCTTAACAGGACTACCAGTCCCAGGATTATGAGTATAAAACTGTAGGCAATGTTAACCCAGAATCCCACTCCATGGGCGTAGATTAATAGTGAACCAGTAACCTCCGAAACCGGGGTGATGCTGGGCCAGATGAGTCCATGTAAATCATTGGTAAATGCCAGGAGGATGATGACCAGGGGCAAAACCATTAACATCCCAATATATTTTGGTTTAAGGTATTTTTCGTGTTGTGCGTATTCTAATATCACAATAAACCATAAAGGTGCCGCGGTAGCCACTCCAATGTAACTGATTTTTATCCAGAATATTTTAGCCCACATCTGGACACTGAAAAATTCCATGGCTGAACCCAAACACCATAAAAATACAGATAAAGTCAGTAGGGAAAAATAAAAGTATAAATTAGATGAACGCTTCTTTAGGCTGTAAAACGATAAATAAAGGAGTATTATGGCACTAATAAGTAGTATGATGCCTAAAAAAGAATGTTGTGATGCCATAGTAGATCTACTCAGTGAATTTTCCAATTACCGTTACTAATTTTTATCTATGAAAATAATTTTTATCTGTGAAATATAATATAGTTTCTATTACAGAAAAAAAGGTTCTGTCAAAAAAACCACAATATCCACCCATTGAAACATTCATGGCTTTATGGTGTTGAGAAGTTTATCAAATTTTTTTTCGGCCATTACTTCATGTGTTAAGAATTTTCCATTGTGAAAAACACTAAAAATCCCAAAGGGAGTTGGTAAGTCTTTAGCCTGCTTAAGACTTTCCACCTTGATTTTTTCGGTTTGAAAACCATGTTTCAGGGCAACATCAACCATAATATCAACATAATCCGCATTAAATGGACACATGTCCGTGTAAATAAAGGTTAATCCAGTTTTTCCAGGAATCTCAGCTTTTTTTGCATTATCTGTGAATTGGGGTGTGGGTGCGTCTTCAGAGAATTTCTTCACCAGCATTTCAAAATAGGGCGGGGCCTCATCGCATATCTCAAACCCTTTTTTAAGATAGAATTTCTTATCCACTGTAAATGGGAGTTTTTTACGCCCGGTTACTGCTACTAATCCATTTTTATCATTATTCCGGGAATCCTTCTCCGATTCCTCCAGTAATTGGGAGCCGTACCCTTTACCCTTGTACCTGCCAGATGCCCAGAGACACTGAATAAAATTATAACCCGGAGCCTCAACTGGAAACCAAGCATATTCTGCGGGGACGTATTCAATGAACACTTTCCCCCGAACATTGAACTTTTTAAAGGTATGACCCTCTACAAATCTATCTTTTAACCAGGCCTTCTTAACACCGGCACGTTTCTGATTCTTTTTATCATTACCCAGTGCACAGCAGATATGTTCAGTGTCAATGTTATCCTTATTCAGAGTTATTATCTCCAGTTCTTCAGCCATTTATTTCCCCTCAATAGTTTTTGTATTTAAAGTCTCCGGATTGAAGATATTCATTTATCCCTTATAAAGAAGCTTAATAGTTTTTAAACGCTTTATTAGTTTTTAAACATTTCCTGCTTACCTAGTTTTAACAGGAACATAGAAATCAACTTCAGATTCAGGATCTTCCATGCCTTTATACTGGTTTTTATGGTATGCCAGTGCCATGTAGGGATAAGCTTCATCATACTCTGAATTGGGAAGCCATTCATTCCAGATGTATTCACCACCCCTGAACATATCTTCTCCTTTAAAGGTGAAAACTGCGTATTTTGTTGGGGGTAAAATCTTGCAGAACATTTCAATGGGCATTTCCTCTAGCTTCTTCATCTCAACTCCCACATAAACATAGAATTTCCCAGTCTCAGGGTAATCATCTGGTTGCAAGTGTACTTCATACGCCACATCCCCTAAAGCCTCTTTCTGAATTGAATCACCTAATCTTTGATATAGCTTATAAAAACGACCCCATAAAACTCCAATTTCGTTTTTTGAACTCCATTCTCTATTTGAATGAAAAGGATCCCCATAATAAACACAACCAACTAATTTTAAACTTAATTTTTCGGTTATCTTAATCTTCTGAGGTTTTGGCTGGTCCGGGAGAGTGTTCATTTTTTCATCCTAAATTTTTTTCCGGTAGTTGATATTCTGCAATACTCACTAACTAATTATGATACTGCAGTTTTGATAAAATTTAGTGATAATTACTTTGTTATCACCTCCTTATTATTCTTGATAGTTGATTAACTGGATACACTCCCATTAATTGAGGGTACTGGGAGATAGTTAGGTTTAATAGTGTTGTTTTACTATTAGTTTTCTTATTTTGGTTAATATTCCCCTTTCCACTGTGGCCATAGGAACGAAAGCCATACTGGCATCTTAACTTCCTTCACACGATCAAAGGATGGTGTGTATGGTTTTAGATCAATAATAGGTGTACCATCAAAAGCATCAATACCAGTAATTTCCACAATTCCCTCTTTTTCATTAACATCAATTAATTTGCAGGTGGTTAATGCCAGAGGATTGGGCCGGTACTCAGCACGGGTGGCAAAAACCCCGGCTAGGCGATTGGTAGCGTATGGTGGATGGGTACGTAATGCAGTCCTGTATCTGGCATTGTCAAATTTATCTGCCCACCAGAATACCATGACATGACCAAATTCTGCTAAGTGCTTTAATCCTAGACGGTAAGGTTCTGAAATTTCCAGATAGGTTTTGGAATTTTTCATTACCACCTGTCCAATTTTAAAGATTTTATAAGTCTCAGGGGTCTTTTGAATGTCAAAGAATTCTATGCCGGATCTGGTTTCATCCTGACATGAATCAGGAATAATGGGAAACTGTATCTCAGTCAAAAGCTCGTTTTCATTTACATCCTGGGGGCGGTTAAGGTAAATCTCACGGGGAGCCCCGATCATTTCACCCCCTTCTTTAAAAAGGTACTCCATCATTATCCCATAAGCTGAACCCACTCCATGGTAAGGTCCCTGGTAAATACTGAAGATAACCTGGTGTTGGGGCATTATCTTTATTTTGATCCTTCCTTCACCCTTTACCTGTCCTTTGAATGGTATTCCTACATCGTATTCCATCTTTTCGGGGGCCACATCCATGGGGCTGGTGTAGTATACTACAAATGGTGGTTCGCTGATTTTTAATCCTTTACTCATTATCCAACCAGTTAATTCCCCTATTAATTCTCCCATATCTTCTACTGGTCCAATATATGATATGCTGGCTACTTGTTTTTCTTCAATGGTTTTTGAATCAATTTTCATGATTTTTCTCCTATTGATGGTTAGGCATAATCTGAACATTATCACATATATATTTAATTTTTTACGGAAGAATATTCCGTTTTTTAATGAACTTATTTTTAATGAACTGAATAGTGGGTAATTAAAAAGAAACAAAAGATGAAAATTAAATCAATGAAAATGAGAAAGATAGTGAATTTATGAAAAATGTTAATCAAATATTAATAATAAATAAATTTTAAAGAAAAATATTTATTTTAAAAAAGAATAAAAGAGTTTCATGGATAAAAAAATAGATTCAGACCTTTCAAGAGAGTTTCTATTAGATTCCATTGAAGAGATAATGCCTATTTTAAAGGCTATTGGAAACCCAAACCGGTTTAAAATCCTTATTTTATTGTTAAATGGCCCTTCAAACTTTCAAATGCTCCTTGATGAAACAAATCTAAAAAAATCTGCCTTGGCAAATCATCTCAGTACGCTGATAAAATCAGGACTATTGGAAAAAATCCAACATGGAACTTATTGCCTCAGTGAAGATGGTAAAAAATACATTAAAACTATTGGAAATACTTTCAAAACCAGCCAAATGATTGGAGAACAAAGGAAAATATCAGAACAAAGGAAAAATCTTTCACTGACTTTTTTAGAACGTAAGAAAAGGAAAAATTAAATTAAATATGAGTTTTACAAGTATGTTCAAATTATCCCCATAAAAATTATCCCATTAAGATGTTCAGGCAATTATCTAACTAGGAAATATTTAGCCCATTCAAACTGGAAATAAAAAATAAAAAAATAAAAATTACTCGGTAATATCGTACAATATTTTCATGGCCTTGGTGAATGGAGGGTTACCAGAAGTTAAAAGAACCACCCTTAGTACATCAACAATTTCATCCCGAGTTATATCAAATTCCTTCATGGCACTCATCATCTGCTTCTTCATTGCCCGGTCATCTGAAGCGGCAGCGGTTATCCCCAGTGCAATCAGTTTCTGTGTACGGTAGTCTAATACTTTTCCAGTGTAAGCTGCATTATTAAGCTCAACTACTGCTTTAAAGATATCAGGATAGTCTTTTTTAACATGAGCCATTCCTTTACCATAAAAAACGTCTTCTTTCATCTTTTTCCCTCCGAATATACTCTTTATCACCTTTAAATTATGTTATTTTTTTCATATATAAGTTCCGAATTTTCTTAAAATGATTTTCTTCAGCTTGAAAATGATTCTTTCCATTTAAAATAACACCCTTCAATCATTCTTCACCACCTATAAAATCCATGAAAAACAAAAATTAAAGTCATGTCATTCTTGACATTCATCCCCAAAAACTCCTTGCACATACCTAGCACCAACTGAATCAAGTATTATGAATTTTAGACAAAATAGAAATGTTAGAATGCCCTAAAATTGTTAGAACCCCCTAAGAAAACTTTTATAACGTACAAATCCAAATTTAACATTTACATAGCTTGTAAAGGGATGAATAAGATAAACACAAAATTTGGAAACAAAATAAAGTAAAATGGAATAGTTATTTGAAAAAAATGGGATAAATTGTAGTTTCTAAAGAAAATGAGACGAAATTTAGGATGAAAGAAAATTGGAAAAAAATAAATTAGAACTCTTAATTTATTAAAAAATCAAATTTGAAAGAGGAAATTCAGATTAAAAGTGTTGTAAAGAAATGGAGCGAATATAATGTCGTTTTTAGGTTTGATTGTTAAAAATCCATTCCGTAACAAGACCAGAACTGCGCTGGCTGTGGTGGGGATTGCCATTGGTATTGCCACCATTGTGGCTCTGGGGATTATCACTGATGGATTGAAATCTTCTACAGAGGAAACTTTAAAAGCTGGAGGAGCAGATTTCACGGTTGTGGAGACCAATGTATCAGATATGTTTCTCAGTGAGATAGATGAATCGTACGTTAATAAAATAAAAGAGGTTGAGGGGGTGAATGATGCTGTGGGGATCCTGACTGCCATACAACCAGTGGGAGATAATCCTTATTTTGTTATTATAGGTATTGACCCGACAAAATTAGCCATGAGTGGAATAAAAATTACAAATGGGACGGAATTTTCTTCTCCAGATGCTAAAGAAGTGCTAATTGGTAAAGTTGGTGCCCAAAAGTTAAACAAGACTGTGGGAGACACCATAACCCTGGGTAAAGAGGATTACAAAGTTGTGGGAGTATTTGAAACCGGTGACCTGCAGCAGGATGGAGGTACCTATATGTCCCTCAAGAATGTCCAGGCAATTGAGGAAAAAGAGGGTAAAGTCACCATGATCTACGTTAAGATCAAAAATAACGCCAATGTGGATGAAATAACCCAATCCATTGAAGATAAATATGGTAAGGACATCAACACCATAGCATCACTGGAAGACCTGCAAAGCGTTGACCAGGGTTTAAACACCATAGACACAGCTTCATGGGCGATTTCACTCTTGGCCATTGTCATAGGTGGAATTGGTGTGATAAACACCATGATCATGTCAGTATATGAACGTACCCGAGAAATAGGTGTCTTAAAAGCAGTGGGTTGGAAGAATAGAAGAATTTTATCAATGATACTGGGAGAATCCATAGTACTGACCCTGGCTGCAGGGGTAGTGGGAATATTCATGGGACTGGTGGCTATCCAGGTGCTCATGGCACTGGGAATGAGCGGATTCATACAACCCGTGTACTCTCCTGACGTGTTCATACGGGGCCTTTTAGTAGCCCTTATAGTCGGTCTTATTGGAGGATTTTATCCGGCCTACCGGGCCAGTCGCTTACCACCAACCGAGGCGTTGCGCTATGAATGATGAGAACATCGTGGAGATTAAAAATCTCAAAAAAGGTTTTGACAAAGGCAAGATAACCGCCCTGAACGGTATTGATCTTACCATCAAAAAAGGTGAATTTGTTTCCATTATAGGACCATCTGGTTCCGGGAAATCCACCCTCCTTAACATGATCGGAGCCCTGGACCGGCCAGATGAAGGTACCATAAAGGTGGCGGGCTACGATCTTAAGGGTAAGAAGGATCTCAGTGAATTTCGTTCCAGGGAAATTGGCTTCATTTTCCAGCTCCACAACCTGATCCCCAACCTCAGTGTGGTGGAAAATGTGGAAATACCCATGTTTGAAAGTGGCCTATCAGGTAAGAAAATGAGAGAAAAAGCTTTGATACTACTGGATTATATGAATCTCTCGGATAAAGTTAAAAGAAAGCCCACTGAGCTTTCTGGTGGTGAAAGGCAGAGGGTGGCCATTGCCCGATCCCTGGCCAATAATCCATCCATAATCCTGGCAGATGAACCCACCGGGTCCCTGGACTCTAAAAATGGTGAGATGATCCTTAAACGCCTGAAGGATCTCCATGATAAAGAGGAGGTCACCTTAATCATGGTCACTCATGACCTGAAAGTGGCTAATCTGGCAGAAAGGACAATTGAGGTCTTAGATGGGAAAATAAAGATATAATAAGGCATGATAAAGATTTAATAAAGGTCTAAAGGTCTATAAAATAAGGACTGGAATTTCTAGATGAATTCCTTTAGATAATTCCTTTAGATAAATCATTATTTTCCTTTATTATTTTCTATTTTTTAATTCTCTATATTATATCCTAAATTCTGTACTATACTAAATTCTATACTAAATTCACGATATTTATACTAAAAAAATCTTAGTTTGATTAATAAGGTATTATAATGGGCCCTTATCAGGATGCCCTTCCCTCATTCCCATTCCTGCTTCTTTTTCCAGGGCTCCCTTCTTGAAGAACATTTTAACCAGGTTCTGGGCGTGTTCACGGGCACGGTTATCTGCCAAGAATTTAAGGTCCTTCTCATCAACCCCCTCATCTTCGTGGACGAATACTTCCAGGATATGAGTGTTGGTCATGAGCTGGGCCTGTATTAGTCCAGTGGATGCTTCATGGGCACAGGTTTTATCCATTACTTCAGGTCCGGGCATACCCAGGGCCATGACCACTTCACAACCCTCTTCTTCAATAAGTTTTTTACAGGCCACTGGAAGGTCCTTGACCCCAGGGACTGTTCTTCGGATTATTTGATTATTAGCCACGTGTTGTTTTATCTCATTTATGGCGGCAGAGGCCATGTCGTAACGGGCAAAAGTAGTATCGCAGATTCCAATTTTCATTTTATCACGCTGATGGTTATAAGATAAGTACGAGTTAGATATTTTCTCTTTGCATATTTCTTGGTACTGGCTTTATATGAATATTTTGTAAAATGACCAAAAAATTATTGAACAGCTATTTCATTGAATGTAAAAATAGTTTCGAATGTAAAAATAGTTTCCCTAATTTTAATTAACCATGTGATATTAAAAAAGGTTCTAAAAAGGTTCTAAAAAGGTTCTGAAAAGGTTCTGAAAAGGTAAAAAGACTATTGTAATAATAAAAAAAGTCTGAAAAGGCAAATTAGGTAAAAAATGTAGGTTGTAGGGGATTTACTACAATCCAAATGATTTCTTTAATAATTCCACATTGACGTATCCTGCACGGAATAGTTCTCCAGTGGTAAGATCGTTAATTACCACTTCTGCTGGTGCGAACATTCCCTTATCGATTTTGAAGAAGTCAAAATTGGCTTCTTTAAAGACATCGTAGAATGGTTTTCCATATCCATCAGCAGCAGAGGAAGGTAAATTCTCGGCCAGTGATTTCAGATCATCCTTGGTTTCAGATTCAATGTAGTAGTAAGTTCGGCCACCGAATAAAACTGCATCGTTGGTTTTTCCCATGGCTTTTAAGCCGTCAGGGTCCACAGGAGCTATTGGAGCTATTCCTGCTGCGTGTTTGACCTTGTTAACATCAAAGTGCAGGGCTTCAAGCATCTTGTAGGTTCCGTTTTCTACTACTCTTCCTGCTATCTGGATAGAACCAACCAGAGATGATGTTGGGGCCACCAGGGCGTAAACATTCTCAGGTGCAACTTTACATTCTTTAGCAACATAATCCAGGACATCTGCTCCAGGGAGTTTGTCTGATTCCAGGGTTATGATGGCCAGGTCTGCATCATCCATGTAACCGATTTCTTCATAGGTTTCTTCAGGTTTTAAGGCCAGTGCTCTTGCCGGGCCTGAGCCCAGGGCAAAGAAGTCACCCACACTGACAGACCATCCAGCTTTCTGTGATCCCAGGGTTGAAATAGCTGGCTGGTGTGTTTTTATCTTTACTGAGGGTAATGCTAAGCCTTCAGAGAGGTCTCCAGGGATGGATATTCCCACTTCAGCCAGTCCACCCAGACAAACTTTAGTATAAAGTTCTCCTGCTTTAAAACTTCCAGTTACATTGACTCCAGCATCTATAACTGTTGAACCGTTTTCCAGTTTGTGAACTGCAATATTAAGGTCTTCTGCATTCTCAATCATTAAGTCTACTGTTTTTTTAGCTTCTAAATTGACACTTACCATCTGATCATCTCCAATGAAAGCAAGATCCAATGGACATTGTAAAAATTATCCATTAAATTCCTTTAATCTACCGGGAGTTTTAAGTTTTTTTATTTGGTTTTCATATATCAAAAAAAATTGTGAAAAAAATTAAGTTAAACTCATCAATTTAAACTAGTTAAGAGCCAGTTACACCCTTAATGCCTCTTCAAAGTTCACCTGGTATATATGGGCACTGATTGAGTGTATGGTAAGGCTTCCCACTTCCACCCCTACTTCCCCTGCAACGTACCTGGAAAGGTGAGTTAATCCCACTGCGTTGGGGAACCATGCCCCGTAGATATCATGGGAACGCCAGAGTCCGGTGGTGTGAAGTTTCCCTTCCCTGATTTTAAAGTCCACCAGGATCATACAGGGCACTTCCTCGCTTTGAGTGTCAGTAGGAGGGTCCCAGGTAACAGATATAGCCCTTCGAGATTCTTTACAATTTTTAAGACGCCTGATGGCTTCACCTATCTGGTCGATCCCCTCAAAATGTTTTCTTAACCGGTTTCCATAGGTATAAACGAATCCCTGTTTATCATCACTCAGGAATTGTTCAGCATATATCTCCAGTTTCTCCCCACTCCAGAAGTAACCCTTGGGAATTTCCAGTTCCAGTGGTCGGTTCATGGTGACCACGGTGTTTCGAAGTTCCAGTGTTAGGGATCCTCTTTCATCCTTTATTTCAGAACCTTTCTGCATTACCCTCTTAACCAGTGTTTCCCATCCATTTTTTATGGTGGATGTTTTAATCAGGATAGCCATCCAGCTGCCTCCGTCATGTTTTTCAGTTTCTGATAAGCCGCCTCTTCTGGCAGCATACGCATTCCACAGTCCGGGTCAACAATCATGTTTTCTGCTCCAATAATTTCTACTCCTTTTTCAAGTAAGGTGCGAATTTCCTCTGGACTTTCCACCAGTTCAGTTTTGGTGTCAACACATCCAAAACCAATTTTCTTACCCTTAAGATCCGTGTTCTGGAGAATTTTAAGGTTCTTTTCTATTCCGGCAAATTCACAGTCAATTATGTCCACCGGGAATTTCAGGAGTTCTCCTAACACCTGACTTACATCCCCACATACATGCATGGACAGGGGCACTTTCAAACCCTTTTGAGCTATTTTTATGGCCTGGTAGGCAGTTTTAATATTTACCATCCCAGTGGAGAGGAATGGTTCGTCGAATTGTATCATAGCTGCACCTGCCTTTTCCAAGTATTTGGCCTCACGGTTAAGGGCATGTGCCATGTCAAGGATTGCTTTATCACGTTTTTCCAGGGTGTAGAATCCCTCCATTCGTGATGATAAGACCAGTGTGGTGGGGCCAGTGATAATTCCTTTAACACCCCTGACATCTTCATTGAATCTATCCGCAATGAACACAGGTTTAAATGCCTTGAACTCTTCAGATATGCCTCTTGCAGTTTTTAAGGCAATTTTAATATCTTCTGCACCTATTGAATGGTTGATTGGGAGTATTTTACCCTTGATCTTGGATGTTCCTTCTTCCCAGGCCATTCCAGTAATGTCCCTGGCAAATATTTCTACCATATCTCCCCGTACCTGTCCAGTGGATATGAGGTTCACCCCAGCTTTTACCTGTTCGGTGACAGCAAACTCCACAGCAGCATGGTAAGGGTCGTAACTTCCCAGAAAAGAAGATATTCTGGAAGAAAGTGATGAGGGTTCCTTTGGGGGTGCAGGGTAACTTCCAACTACAGTGGTTAACATTTCAATCCTCGTTGTATGGTTTTATGGTTGTAATAATCTTATTTGATAATCTTATTTGATGGTTTTTTTTGTTCCTTAACGTATTTTTTATTCCCTAAATAGATATATTCAATCACTGAATATGGCTCTTTCAATATATAAAATGCAATACTCAATCCTGCCGTCCATTATATCCATCCATTATATAATAATGTAAGAGCATAAAATAAAACACAAAAAAGGAAGATATACTGTTAATTAATGAAATAGGAGGATGTTTATATGGAATTTGCAGATTGTGTTAAATTCGCCAATGAAAACCCTGTTGCCTGGTTGGCCACTAATGAGGGCGACCAACCCCGTGTGAGGGGCATGGGGATGTGGTATGCAGATGAAACCGGTTTTTATTTCCAGACTGCTACCATGAAAGAAATGGTGGGACAGCTTGAAAAAAATGGTAAGGTGGAATTCGCATTCTACCACCCTGACGAAGCAGTTGGGACCATGCTGAGAGTGGCTGGTGAAATTGAATTTTTGGATGATGTGGAAGTTAAAAAGAAGGTTTTGGCTGATCGACCATTTTTAGCAGAGTTTGGTCTCACTGCTGAAGGTCCGGAACTAGTTGTATTCAAGATCTCCAAGGGCGTAGCTCATTTCTGGGACTGGGAAAGTAACATTAAACCAAAAGAGATTATTAAATTTGGGGATTAAGCATTATAATCTTTTTTTTAATTTTTTCTTTTGAAAATGGATGAATTAGTTATTTGAATTTCAAAAAAAATATGAGACGAGCTCAAATTTAAAAAAGAATTTTAAAAATAGTATTATTTTAAAAAATAGTAATTAATCAATTTTAACTGCCCTTATCTTATCCCGTTCTTCAGGAGGAACTGGTAACTCAACTGTTGCTGTCCCGTAACAGGGTTTAGTGTAAGGGAGCATTATGGTGCCTTTTTCATCGTTGATACCAATGGGTACTGGGGGTATCCCTATAATACGGGCTCCCACTATTTTTTCCCCGGGGTTAACATGGACTACTTCCGGGGCATTCTTTTCTATGAAACGAGCACAGTCTTTGAACCCGGATCGTGTCATGTGTATCTCGTAGTCTTCTGATTCACGAAGATAAGTGTCAAGGCAAAACATTTAGGAATCCTCCGGTTTATCAAGTTCATTTTTCATAGATTCAACCTTTCTATCCGATTCACCCTTCTTTTTAGGAGTTTCCATCTCTTGGGATTCATCAGGGTTTTCCAGTTTTAACAGTGCCCGATCTAAACGTACTCTGAGGGGTGTGGGGTTGTGGTATGCTCTTGCAGAGGCAATATCTGCCTGTGTGTTCTCCCTGACTGTGTTTTCAAAGGAATCCAGTTTTTCCTGATCACGGTGGAATACCAGTGCCAGGCTCGGGGTATTGAGGATGTGGTAAAATGTTACAAAGTAGCTAACTGCAGCATCTTTAGCCACAAATCCTAAAAGAAAATCATAATCTCCCTCATTTAATCCATCCAGACATGATTCTATGTCTATCTTGTTCTGTATGTAATATTCCTCAGGATCAGACACTTCCACCAGTTTTTTGGCGGATGGTGTGCTGACCACGGTGACCTGGTATCCCATTCCAGTTAATTTATGAGCTGCATAAACTGTCAAAGGAGTTTGTGAAGGTGATTCAGGACATCCTAATAATATAATTGCTTTTTTCATATGTATTCCTCAAATTTTCTTGTTATTCTCCCTAATTTTTCTTAATCAGCACCACGTGTCCCACCACCAGGGCACTCAAGAGCAGGAAGGTTAAAAGAGCAGTTCCATTAATGGAACGGTTCATTAAAAAGAGTCCAAGGGTTCCCTGGGCAATGAAAGCAGTTAAAGATCCTATCAGCAGGGCTTCTCTTCCCAAACAACTTTTATCCCCATTTTCCCGACGCTTGCGGTAGGTACGGAGTATTCTAAATCCAGTGTACATCACGAAAACAAACCATCCCAGTAAAAATACAAGGAACAGATAACCAAAGTCGAAAGCCATCCCAAATATACCCGGGAGCATATAATCGATAACGTCTTTTTTGGTTACCAGTATTCCATAAAATACCGGGAATGGTAATCCAAATAATGTGATCAATGCCACTGGGAGTGATATGTACCCGTCGGATCCCCCTAAACAGGCATCACCCCAATAACAGGACCCTAACTGGTGTCCCAGGAGAGTGGTGTTTTTAATCACCATTTGAACACTGGCTGTGGCGTAGTTTTCTATCCTAGAAAGTCGCAGTAGTGGGCTGAGCACACTCATGTCCAGCAACCGGGAGAGTAGTTCCAGGGATCCGAAAGCAGCCAGAGCCGCCACTACAATTAGGATTATCCTCCGGACTGTGAACACTGATTTCTGGCGGAAAGATTTGGAAATTATGAAGAATCCTATGAAAAGTCCGAATAACCATAGTAAAAGGAAAGACCGGTGCATTAACCCTCCAACTATGGTTATGAAGAGTATAATTCCACCCATGTATATTTGAAGACTTCTGGTGTTTATACCTGACTTTTTCATCATGGGAATTGCAGCCATAATGGTTACCACTGCCAGTAAAGCCAGTGGCCCATAGGGATGTGTAAATTCTGAATGGGCAAATCCAGGTATGAATAAAAACAAGGCGTCTACTCCAAACATTAGGGCAAATCCTGCCGCTACGATCATGGCCACCAGGAGAATCAGGTTCAACCCCATTGGTGCCAGGTTCAAGATGAAGAAAACCGCCAGTTGAAGTATAACTGCGATTTCGATGATGTACTGTAGGTGAGTATGAGCAATTAAAGCCATATTATATAATTCCTCCAATTTAAGACTTTATTTACTAAAAGGATATTTTATATTCTTTAAAAATTCATAAAAAATCATTAGGAGCATAAATGTATTGGTTATACCTTGAGTTTTGAATTAAGTTTAATAGATAAATCTGAATATGTTCCATGTGAATTTCCATGTGAATTATTTGATATTCAACAAATTAATGATTTTTAATTTCTTAAATTGTAGTTAATTTATAAATTAATTTATAATTTCATTATAATTTCATAATTTTTTATTTTATAATTCGTATTTTTTATATAGTTTATAAGCATGTATTTAAAAGCTTTTGTGAAGAATTATATGTTTCTGGAAAATACGCATTTTTCTTCTCAAGGATCGTAAATTGCTTCAAAAACATAAATATCCCCAATTAATATGTTTCAATCATTTTTACCATTTTAGACTCCGATTCTGGGTAGAATTTTCCGAAGGTACTTGAATTAGAGCGTTTCATGTTAGACCGTTATCATACAAATTTTAATCGTTTATGGTATTCTTTGGTATTCTTATCGTTTATGGGTAATTCACCTTATTCCAATTCACAGTAATACTTTTCAGGGCGAAAACCAGCATTAAGTTTAAATACCGGAAAAGATAAGTGTAGTAGAGGGCTGGTAGCTCAGGTTGGTAGAGCGTCGCCTTGGCATGGCGGAGGCCCCGGGTTCAAATCCCGGCCAGTCCATTTATTAAAGTCTGTTTTTTATTTTGAAATAATTTAAAGTTGAATATTCAGTCGAATGTTTAACCTGATTTGTTTGTAGAACTAGTTTCAAGTACTAATCCAATCTATAACAATTCAATTCATTCACTATCAATTTAATCCAATCTTTATTAACCTAATTGAATCAATAACAATTTAATTCCGTCAGAAACAATTTAATTCAATCAATATCAATCTAAATCCAATCATTCAGGATCTAATCCAATTTAATAGAAATGTTAATTCCCTATGCGAAAATTCTTCATATTCCACTTATGAGGGTAGAACATTAGTTAATGTATAAAATAAAAAGAATCATAGCATAAAAAGAAAGGGATCAGTGCAAAATAAAAAAATTTGGGTTTTGTAGAAACCCTTTTTTTTAGTTGATTTGTGTTGTTCTGTAGATGTTGTATATTGTGTTTTTGAGTTTGGTTTCTTTGTTTGATAGTTTTGTGCTTCTGCTATGGTTTGTGCCGTTGAATTTTCTTTTTATTGTTGAAAATATGCTTTCTATATTGTTTCTTTTTGCGTATATTTTGTTTCGGAATATTGTTGAGCTTTTTAGTCTGTATTGTCCTTTTTTTGCTCTGTTTTTGAGTGGTATTTGGTCAAATGCTTTGAGTTCTTCATTTATGCATTTTCTTATTGGTTCTGTGTCATATGCTTTGTCTGCTACTATGTAATCTGGTTTATACTTTTTGATTTGTCTTAATGCGGGTTTTGCAAATTGTGTGTCGTATTTTGGTCCACGTGATGTTTGATAATATAAAATAAGGCGTGTTTTTACGTCTATTGTTAAATGGTTTTTTATGTAGCTTTTTCTTTCTTTTTGCCGTATTTTTGCATAATACTTGTCTGCATAATCATTCGTAAAACCAGAGCCGTCTAATGCTATTATATCTGCTTTAATATCGTTTAATGATAATATTAAATGGTTAATTTCTCTAATTTGTTTTGAAGGTAGTCTTTTAAAAAATTTTTGGATCGTTGTAAAGTGTGGAACCTTTTTTATTCTCAAATATTTCTTAATTATGTCTGAAACATCAATAAAATCAATTATTTCACGATATGTTGATTTTGTGTAAATTTTCATTGCCAATATCGTGAATAAAGCATGTTGTGAATATAAATGATTTGAAAAATCATTAGAATACTTATTTATCGCTATTTTAACATAATAATACGTTCTTTCGATGAATTTCACCAGTTTATTTTCTTTTAATTCACTATTCTTGTTTAAAACACTTTTTAAACATTGAATTTTAGAATTTTTAAAATTAAAATCCAAAAGATTTAATTGCTTTGAAACTCCACTATAAACAGGGGAATAATAGATTTCGCTAATCATAATAATATTATTCCCCTTTCTCATTATAAATACTTTAGCAACCTGTTTTAAAAATATGTAGCTATAATTTCAAGTGAAAACAGGAAAAACAAAACCTAAAACTAACAAATTTTTTTTATTACAAAAAAATCTACAAAAAACCTCAATTTCAAATAAAAAAAATAAGGGTTTCTACAAAGCCAAAATTTGATTAAAATTGGATTTTTTGGATTTGATTTTTTTGGATTTAAAAATAGAATAAAAAAATAGGATTAAAATTATTTGTTTTCACCATTTGCAGCCCGATAAATACTGTCAATCATGATCTCAAACAGATTATCAGTTGAAAGTTTAAATGAGGAGTGATCATCTTTAAGAAGCTCTTTTGCCATTCCCACTATTTCTTCAGGACGTGTAGACCGTTTCATAAGCCCTTTTTTGATGTAGTAAGAATCCACGGAAAGTAGTTTACCAGGATAACAGGATATCACTGGAGTTCCCAGAAGAGCAGCTTCACGGTTCATAGTTCCACCAGCCCCTATCACCAGGTCACATGCTTTCATAAGACTGAAAGTATCTACAGGGGGTTTTATAAGGGTGATCTGGTCATCATTTTCAAATATCTGCTGCTGTTCCCGGAAGCGAGGTATCACCAGAATATTAGCCTGATCCTCCAGAGCTTCAACAATAGGAGATAAAACAGTTTTTTTACAATCAGCATCTAAATAAGAAGCTAATGCAGGTTCTGGCCTCATTAATATTGTTTTTTCCTTTTCAATATCTAATTTAAGGTCCTCAAATATATGGGGATTATACTGGAAGTCCACCAGATGAGTGATCTCTGATGTGCCATTATAAGGGAGCAAGTGGTCGGGATCTGCACCACAACGAATTACCGCTTCTTTTTCAATCACTTCTGGGAGTACAATTGTATCACAAAGAGGTAAGGTTAATTTGTTAGCAGCTATGGCATGTTCATTATCTAAAACATAAACACTGGGAATCTTAAGACCATAAGAAACTCGGGGAAGTTCAATAGAGTGTTTGGAAACAGCCACGTCTGGTTTTTCTCTGCTTATAATCTGAGAAAGTTCATAAGCCCTCTGTGTACTGCGAATGAGCTTTTCTTCCAGACTCACTCCGTGCCATCCCACCAGGTGGTAGTCTATTTCAAATAGGTCCAGAAGTCTGTGCACATCACCAAAACGGCGGGCAGTTATAAAAACTTCTTCACCCTGTTCCTCCAGGTAGCGGATTATACTGTGAAAAAACCTTACATGAGGAGAGTTAACTATGTCGATCCATATCTTCAACCCATCACCATCTCAATTAATTTTAACCCTAAATTGATTTTTTAATCAAATTTAGCTTTGATTAAATATTTTAATCCTTTTTTATCTTTAATTAAATCCTTATAATCAGTTGTCATTAATGAAACTATTAATAGCCCCAATAACATCCTCAAACCCGGTTCCGGTTTTAAGACTGGTTTTGATAACCTGTACTTCGGGATTTAGCTCCGCAACATCAGCGACCATTTTATCATCATCTGCACCCACTGCTTCAGCCAGGTCCACCTTGTTGATGACCACCAGGTCTGCATCCTGGAAGATCAGCGGATGTTTCTCCACGGTATCGTCTCCTTCAGTGACACTGATAACTACCATTCTCATGTGACTGCCCAGGTCAAAGTCCACTGGACAGATAAGGTTACCAACATTCTCAATGAACAGCACATCGATGTCTTCTAGGGGCATGTCATGAAGGGCATGTTCTACCAGATGCGCATCTAAATGGCATTCTTTACCAGTGTTCAGTCCTACCACAGGCACGTCATGTTTTTCAAAACGACCTGCATCGTATTTACTGATAACATCCCCTGCAATGACACCGATCTTGTAATCAACTGCATCAATTATGGCTTCAATAAGGGATGTTTTCCCGGATCCTATGGCTCCCACCACATCCACTGAAAAAACTCGGTCTTTATCCAGTATTCTCTGATTTTTACGGGCCAGTTTACGGTTGGCCACCATTATATCGTGTTGAACTTCCACTTCTGCAACTTTATGCATCCTCATCACTCTTTTCTATTTTAATAGTTTTAACATTACATTCCTTTCCAGTTAAAATTTCCACATTCCTTTCCCCACACTCAGGACATAAGACTATGGTCAGATAATGGTCTGAACCGTCAGTATTTGCCAATCCCGTGAACTCACAGCCGCGGCATTTAATTTCCACTGGAATATCTTCGATAATGATTTCTGCGTTTTCAAGGAGTGTGTCCTCAACTATGACATCTAATAAGAATTTTAACTGCTCAGGATTTAACATGGTAAGCATTCCCACTTCAATAGTGACTTCAACTACCTCTGTGGCATTATTTTTCTCTGCAGCATCTATTACTGTGTCCACTATGGCCTGGGCCATGGATAACTCATGCATTGGACTACCTCTCTAAGCTTGTATTTAACCTATGTTATGGGAAGCTTATTAATAAAGTTAACAAATAATTAAAAGTGAAAGTAAAAAACAAGCTGCTTCTTCCCATGGCAATAATAGCCGGAGAAGCTAAAATAAGCTATTTAAAATCTTTAGTAATATTTTAATTAATTTATGGTGATTTTAATGATAATCGGAGGATCTTCTTCCCAGAAACTAGCCGCAAACATTGCACGTGAGATGGATGATATACTTTGTCCCCTTGAAACTCGAAAATTCCCTGATGGAGAACGCTACTTAAGAATTAAAGGAGATGTGGAAGATGGGGTGGTGGTGGTGCAGTCCACTGGCTACCCTCAGGATGAAAACCTCATGGAACTCTTCCTGATATTAAAAACCATTCGTAACATGGGCATCACTGACATCCGCACAGTCATCCCCTATTTTGGTTATGGTAGGCAGGAAAAAAGTTTTAATTATGGGGAAGCTGTCTCTGCAGATGTGGTTTGTCAGTTAATAGAGTTTGCAGGTGCAAGTTCTGTTTACAGTGTAAATCTCCACGAGCAGAGCATCTGTGATCTGTTTAACATCCCGGCCTATAATCTTTCAGCCATGCCTGCAATTGCTAATTATGTGGAAAATAATGTGGAAGATCCGGTAATTGTGGCCCCAGATAAGGGTGCTCTGGGCTTTGCCCAAGAAGTTGCAAGTATACTTAACTGTGAATCAGACTATCTGGAGAAAGTACGCCTATCCCCTGAAAAAGTGGAGACCAAACCCAAAAACCTGGATGTTGAGGGTAGGGATGCAGTTATAATTGATGACATTATCAGCACCGGTGGGACCATTGTCAATGCCTGCGGTATCCTGAAAGAACACCAGGCCCGTAGAATTGTGGTGAGCTGTGTGCACCCGGTACTGGTGGGTGATGCCCTGCTTAAAATATTCGCTGCCGGAGCAGATGATGTGGTTGGAAGCGACACCCTCAAGTCTGAAGTGAGCAATGTTTCCGTAGCGAGTTTAGTGGCTGATGCATTGAATGATAATACACATTGAGATATAATACAACAGTTGAGATAAAAAAATAGATAAAAAAATGAAATTATTTGGATAAAAAATAAATTGAGGAAACTACATAATATTCTTAATAATTTATCCATTCCACTATGTTATCCTTTAATACTGCATTAAACCCAGTATAAGAACAGTATACATTGATTAACCGGAGATATGAAAATTATGGTGAAAGAAATGACAAACTGGACCCCTGTACTCATAGGAATTGTTGTAACTGTGATTATTGGACTTATTGGAATATTCATACCCTTTTTAGCCATTTTAGCCCCTATAATTGGTGGTTTTGTTGCGGCATATATTGTAGGAGGGGATTACAAGGATGGTGCAGTTAGCGGCGGTATCGCCGGTGCTGGTGGAGGAGCCGTCCTGGGATTCGTGTTACTAGGTGCTTTCACCGCAATAATCGGTGGTTTGGCCCTTGGATTTATTTTTGGCCTCATAATGGGAATTATCGGAGGAGTAATTGGGATAGTAGTTAAAGGCAGGTTTGACTAGGTTTGAAGTACTAAGTTTGAAGTACTTAAATTACAGGAAAAGTACCGATAAAAGTTTGATGTAATAAATTATTCATTACTTGTTCATTCAAAAAAAATCATACAAGGGAGTTGATGGATAATGGTGAATTGGACAGCAGTGGCTATTGGTTTCGCAGTAACAGTTATACTGGAAACAATTGGAATTATTTTCCTTTCCTTAGATTCAGCAGTTTCCATATTTGTAAGTATCTTTGCACCAATAATAGGAGGTCTTATAGCAGCTTATTGGGGCACTGCAACCTATAAAGAAGGGGTTATAAATGGAGGTCTTGCAGGAGGAATGGGTTCTTTAATAGCGGCTATTATTTTTATCCCTGGAACTCTAATATTTATTGCAGAAAACGCAGCAATTAGCTTTATTACCAGTGCAATACTGGGCATTATAGGTGGTTTGGTAGGGATATTAGCCAAAGGGAAACCAAAAGAAAAAGAGGAACTTTCCCCTGAAAAACCCGATACATGATTTGTGTAAACATAGAGACTCAAATTGCAATATACAGACCTAACTACAAACATACGGGACCTCATTGAATATATGAGCCCAATTATAAACATACGGGACCTAATTGCAAACTTATATCTATTTTTTTATTTCAATATTCTTATTTTTTCCATTTCTTAAATTTCTAATTATTTCCAGTTTCTAAAACTAAAGTTTCCAAACTAAAAATCCAATTTAACAACACAATTCCCAACAACATATTCGGTGAGTACTGGTCGCTTATCTGGCAGGGAATCCAAAACTTATATTATAAAAAATAGCTCAAAATAAATATATGGAGGGGTTGTCTTGATGAAACCTATTTTTAGGGACAATATGTGTATGGGGAATATCAAAGAGGAACTTTTCTTTGAAACGCTTTTTTTAATAAGTCTTATAAAAAAACAGTTACTGATGTTCACAATCCCACTTGGTTCAATTACCCACTGTTCAATTACCAATTTTAACTACTTATATCACACTCACTACTCTGTTTCACATCCACTAACAGTTTCACACCTTATTTCCAAATTAAACACAGGCCAGCTTTTAATTCTACAATGCATACTCACGCAACAATACATACCCCCGGAGGCTAAACATGGCCCAGGATACAGTTGATAAAGAGAAGGTTAATAAAGAGATTCTGGCTTCATTGAAGTTCAAAGCTGAGCTGAAATTACTCCCCATAGTTTTACGTGCTGTGCGGGATGTTGCCTGTAGATATGGTATGGATGAAGTTTCAATAAGAGATTTAGAGCTGGCAACAGAAGAAGCATGCCACAACGTTATAGAACACGCCTACGAACCAGGTGAAGAAGGATACTATAAGGTTAAAATTCACCGAGAACCCACATGTTTCCGGATTACAGTGCGAGATGAGGGAATACCTTTCAATCTTCAGCGTTTAAATGAAGATGAACCCTCAGACATCGGTGTCAAGCTAATGCGCGCATGTACTGATGAAATTAGAAGTAAATATCTGGGAAAAAAGGGAAAAGTGGTGGAACTGGTTAAAAATTTCCCTTTTGAACCGGTGGCTGAAGTAGAAACAACAACCATGAGCATGTCCAGTGAACCTGATTTAGCACCTCCCTCTGAAAAAGTAATTCTGCGCCTGATGCGTTCTGATGAAACCGTATCCCTGGCCAGATTAATATATCGGGTTTATGGCTACACTTATCCCCATGAAGATATTTACTATCCTGAAAAATTCGCCTCCCTCATAGAATCAGGACTGGTGACCTCCTGTGTGGCGGTAAATGAGAAGGATGAAATTGTGGGGCATCTGGGAGTTTTCCTGGAAACCCCTGAAGATCATGTGGGTGAATCTGCTCTGGCTGCAGTAGACCCTCGATACAGGGGAAGAGGACTGTTTCCCCGGATGAAAAAGATGATGATGGATGAAGTTGCGTCAAAAGGCATTCTCGGCCTTTATAGCCGGGCAGTGACCGTTCACGTGGCATCACAAAAATCAAACGTTAAAATGGGTGCCAAAGAAACTGGTTTTGTACTGGCACACTCCCCACCTACCGCCATTTTCAAAAAAATGAAAACTGAAATAGCAAATATCCGGCGAACTGTAGCCCTATTCTATGTACCAGTTGTTCCTGATAGGGAGCAAACTGTCTTTTTACCCTATAATCACCAGAAAATTATCAGTGAAATTTATAAGCACTCAGAATTACCACGATTTTTCAAAAAAGCAGATCCAGATAATGTGGATCTGGCCCCCCATTCCCATATTCATTCCCATATTTTACCAGAAATGGCCAGTGCATTTTTAAGGGTTAAAGAGTTTGGAGTGGACTTTATAGATGAGCTGAAGCTTCAGGTCCGGGATTTAAAAGAGCGGAAAACTGAACTTATAGTGCTGGATCTGCCTTTAAAGGATCCCGGCACTGCTAGGTTGTGCCCTGAAATCGAGAAAATGGGATTTTTCTTCTGCGGTATCATGCCCGAATACTTGGAAGGGGATTCCATCCGCCTGCAGTACCTTAACAATGTGACCTTTGATCCCGAAAGCGTGGATGTTTATTCAGAATTTGCCCAGGAAATATTCCATTACGTGGTGGGTGAATGGGAGAAACATTATTCTACAGGAGAATTATAACTGTGAATAAATAACCATAAAGAGGATTAGAAAATAAACCTGAAAAAGATATACAGCTCTAAAAGAATAAATCTCGGTTTAACTATTTATTGGATGGTGTGGAAATGGAATTCACAGAAAAAACAATGAATGATGTAGAAATAATTTTTTTAAATGGTCGACTGGATGCATATAATTCTAATCTGGTTGAAAACAAGCTAGATGAACTTATTGATTCCGGTAAGATAAAAATGGTCGCTGATCTTTCGGGAGTGGAATACATAAGCAGTTCAGGTTTAAGGGTAATGCTTTCATCCCTTAAAAAACTGAATAAACTGGGAGGGGTTCTAAAACTGTCATCTTTACAACCCTATGTTAAGGAAGTCTTTGAAATTGCAGGTTTTACACAGCTCTTTCAGATTTATGATTCAGAAGATGAAGCAGTTAATAGCTTCTAAAGCGATCCTTAGCTTCTAAACATTCTAAATAAATCAATTACACGTATTCTAAGTCCTTACATGTTTAAATCCTAAAAACAAGATTTCTATGGACACCTTGAGCATAACCCTTTTTACCGACCTGATAGAGAAAGTTTGTGTTATCTTTGTCATGGCTTACCTCCTGACCCGTCTGAAATACTTCACCGAAGTCCTTGATGGTAAATTAACCATTAAAAATCAGTTAATACTCATTTTAATATTTGGTGGCATATCCATCTACGGATCATATTCAGGGGTGGATCTATTTGGAGCAATTGCCAATGTACGTGATCTGGGCCCCATGGTAGCAGGACTGGTTGGAGGACCAATTGTCGGTCTGGGAGCTGGGTTGATAGGTGGTTTGCATCGTTTAACAATGGGAGGGTTCACCTGCCTTCCCTGTTCATTATCCACCATTCTGGCAGGATTATTTGCAGGTATCATTTATCTAGCCAACCGAAAACGCTTCATTGGCATCTGGGGGGCAGTTTTATTCTCCATTTTATTTGAAACCTTCCACATGATCCTGGCACTCATACTGGCATCCCCCTTCTCCCAGGCCCTGCAAGTGGTTGAAAATCTTTACATCCCCATGATACTGGCCAATGCGGTGGGAATGTTCATTTTCGCATTTATGATTACCAATCTCATAAAAGAGCGGAAAACAAAAAGGGAAAGGGACAAACTCTCAGCTCAACTTGAAAGAAGGAAAAAGGAACTGGAAATAGCTCATCAAATTCAGGAAAGTTTCCTACCTCACACCATACCATTTATTGAGAATTATGACTTGGCAGCCAGCAGCATACCAGCCCAGGAAGTGGGCGGTGACTTTTATGATTTCATACCCATTTCCAAGGAACAAACCGGTCTTACCATTGGGGATGTTTCAGGTAAAGGGATACCCGCAGCCCTTTTCATGGCATTTTCACGTACACTCCTCCGGGCCAAAGCCTGCCGCAACCCAGGGGTTGGTAGAATGATAGAAAGCGTTAATAACTTCATTAACGAAGAACCCCATTCCAACATGTTTGTAACCCTGTTTTACAGTATTCTGGATAACTCCAGAAACAAACTCACCTTTGTAAATGCAGGTCATAACCCCCCACTACTTTTAAGAAATGAAAATGAAGAAATCATCCGATTAAGTACTGGGGGTGTGGTTTTAGGGGCTATGAAAGGCCTTAAAATGGCTGAAAAAACTATAGATCTCTGTCCGGGGGATCTTCTGGTTTTATACACCGATGGGGTTACTGAGGCCATTAACCGGCAAGAAGACCAGTTCGGTGAGGAACGGTTGATTAAACTTATAATAGACAATCAGGATCTGTCTTCTGATGAATTGAAGAACCTTATTATTGATCAGGTTTATGATTTTGCTTCTGGCACACCCCAGGCCGATGACATCACCCTTATGGTGCTGAGGAGGAGGTTATGATCTTGAATGAATTATTTGATCATAATAAAATGAGATCTTGATGAATTATGTGATCCTGAATACGATTGTGAACTAATGATGAATTATTGACCTTGAATCAATAGAGATTTGATGAAATACGTGATCTAGAATACAATTGTGATTTATGATGAATTATAATTCTTAAGAGGATGATGAATCTACAGAAAATGTCTTGAGGAGGATTGTGTGAATGGATGATAAATTCAAACTCCAGGTGAAAGCAGATCTAGCGAACCTGTCCATTATAGCTGATTTTACCACTAGAAGTACCCGTGAACTGGGTTTGAATGAAAAAGGTATCTTTCAGATTCAACTGGCAGTTGATGAAGTTGCATCCAACATCATCCTGCATGGTTACACCCACCAAACTGGCCCCATTCACATCACCATCTGGAAAGAGAAAGAAAATGATACCATCATAATTAGGATACAGGATAAAGGAGAACCTTTTAATCCTCTTGAGGCAGATAAACCTGATTTAGGAGCACCATTGGAAGAGAGATCTCCAGGTGGTTTGGGTATTCATTTCCTGAAAACCGTAACTGACAGTGTCCATTACCAGTTTAAAGATGGGAAAAATATTCTTACCCTGATTAAAAACAGGAATGCAACAAAGAGATTATAATGTTATAAATGTGAATTAAAAATGTTTGTAAATTATAGGTACAGGTTGTAGTTAAAATTAAGAATCCATAGTTAAAATTAACTAAAAATGAAAATCTGCAGTTAAAATTAAATTAAAATTAAGAAGAATTTATAGTAAATTAGAATCTACAGTAAAAATTAAAAATTTAGGTTAAAACAAGAAAATAAGAAGAATTTAAGAATATTACATCTTCTTATTTGCAGGTTCCATGTTTATTCTGAGTCCCTTTATTCCCTTTCTCTGCAGAGCACCAACAACATCTCTTGCGTGTTGTTTGGGAAGTTCCACAAAGGAAAATTTATCCAGTACATCAATACGTCCGATGCTGGTTGAAGATAGTCCAGATACTTCTCCAATTGCTTTGACTATGTCTTTAGCTTTGACTTTCTGCTTGCGACCGACATTAATGAAGAATCTGACCATTCCAGGCTGTGCTCCAGTGTCATCATATTTAGAATCACTGGGAGCGGATTCATCCTTTCCTCCCACGTACATCTTCAGTAGGGCAGCGGCTATGTCCACTGAGCTGTAATCTTCTTCCATTAATCTTTCGATGAGGTGAATCTCACGATCCATGTCCCCTTTATCCATTTCTTTTTTAAGTCTTTCCAGGAAAAGGTCTCTTTTGACTTCTTCAACTTCACCCACAGATGGGATCTTGTGTTGTTCAATCCGGACTTTGGTGTATCGCTGGATATCCCTTAACTGATAGATCTCTTTTCCAGATGCAAAGGTAAATGCCTGTCCGGTTTTACCGGCACGGCCGGTTCTGCCTATTCTGTGGACGTAGTATTCCTCGTTGTTAGGCACATCATAGTTGAATACTGCTTCTACGTCATCCACATCTATTCCTCTGGCTGCCACATCAGTAGCTACTAGAATTTCTATTTGACCCTTTCGGAACTTGTTCATGACCCTGTCCCGCTGGTTCTGACTCATGTCCCCATGCAGTCCATCAGCAAAGTATCCTCTTGTCTGCAGGTTACTCACCAGACGGTCAACTCTTCTTTTGGTGTTACAGAATACAAGGGCCAGTTTTAGATTGTGCATATCTATAAGCCGGGTTAATAAATCCAGTTTCATCTGTTCTTTAACTTCAAAGTAGATCTGCTGGATTTCAGGTACGGTGATTTCCTGGTGAGCTACTTTGAGCATTTCAGGATTTTTCTGGTATTTTCGGGTTATTCCCAGGATCTGACGGGACATAGTGGCCGAGAAAAGCAACATCTGTCTTTCTTGATGTATGTGTTCCAGTACGAATTCTATATCATCTCTAAAACCCATATCCAGCATTTCATCTGCTTCATCCAGGATGATCATCTTAACCTGGTCCATACGGAGGGTTCTGCGGTGTATGTGGTCCATTACCCTCCCAGGGGTCCCAATGATAATTTGAACTCCCCTTTTCAAAGCTTTGATCTGTCTTTCAATGGGTTGACCCCCGTAAACAGGTAAAACTGATGTTTTCTTGTATTTTGATAATTTTTTAATCTCTTCTGCCACTTGAATGGCAAGTTCTCTGGTGGGACAGAGGATTACTGCCTGCACACCTTTAACTGTGGGGTCCAGTTTCTCCAGAACAGGTATTCCAAATGCTGCTGTTTTACCGGTTCCGGTTTGTGCCTGACCAATAACGTCTTTCCCATCTAATATTGGAGGTAATGCCAGTGATTGTATGGGTGTTGCTTCTTCAAACCCCATATCTGCAATAGCTCGTTTCATTTCAGGGGATAATTTCAAATCTTCAAATAATAAACTTTCCATGGTATCTTCCTTATTCTATCTTCCTTTTTTTGTAATTTCTTTGTTATATCAAGTAAAATATTCTATTAAGAAATATTCTAAATTAATTTAACAAATCATGCAAGTAAAATCAGGCTATCTAATTATTACGCTATAAAATTAGTATTTAAAAATAGCCGAAATAATCAAGAACATTCCCATTTACTTTTCTGTATATAGATTATGTTGGTATTGTCATTTATAGTAATCTATTTACTTATAATTCTAAAATTGAATTTATTCTATCTTAAAAAACAGTTTAAAAAAACTTTTCAAAAATAAAAATTTATTAAAAATTTTAAAAAGGGGAGAATCAATCCCCCTTGAAAATCATTTTAGCCTGCTTTTTTCATTTGTTTAATGAGTTGCAGGTTTCTGCAGGATTCCATGGGGTACCATGTCTGTGATCTTTTGCATTTTGTCCATGAGACCTTTTTTACCCTTACCACTAAGGGTGTGTTCCAGGACCTCACTTAAAGTCTCAATTGGAACTATCTCAATTTTATCACGGTACCTTTCCTCTATAAGGACATCTTCCATGTTAGACTTTGGAATTAGCACTTTGCGTATTCCTGCCTCGGCTGCAGCTTCGATCTTACCGGTAACTCCACCTACAGGTAGCACATCACCACGGATACTTAAAGATCCGGTTAAAGCTACTGATTGGTCGACTGGTATGTTTTCAAGTGCAGATACAACTGCAGTGGCCACGGATACACTGGCACTGTCTCCTTCCACTCCTTCATAGGACTGGAGAAACTGAATGTGTATATCATAGTTAGAGATGTCAGTTCCGGTGTGTTTCTTAACCAGGGCACTTACATTCTGCACTGCTTCCCTGGCGATCTCTCCCAGTTTTCCAGTAGCGATGATCTTACCTTCATCTTTACTCTGGGCTGGTGCTGCTTCAGCAGCTATGGGCATTATAATACCACTACGGTCACCGATTATGGCAAGACCGTTAACTTTACCCACTTCTCCACCTTCAGATTTGAAGACCCGGTAACGTTTCTTTTGGACAATGTAACGATCAGCAATTTGCTGTTCCAGGGTTCTGGCCAGTTTTTTAGCGCTGAGCACATGGTCTACTGTAACGTGGTCTGCCTTTTCTCCCTTGGCTATGTCTCCAGCAGCCCTTACAAGACCACCAAGATCCCTTAGTTTCAGGGTTAAGGCGTCTTTTTTACCAGCACGCCGCTGGGCTTCATGAATTATCTCAGCAATGGCCTCTTTACTGAAATGAGGGATACGTCCGTCTTTTTTAACTTCCTGAGCAACAAACTGGACCAGTTTGTCCCGGTTTTCCTCAGTATCCTTCATGGAGTCCTTCATGAATACTTCATAACCGTAACCCCGGATCCTGCTTCTAAGTGCAGGGTGCATTCCTTCCAGGACATGCAGGTTTCCGGAAGCCACCAGCACAAAGTCACAGGGAACTTCCTGGGAACGAACCATTGCACCACTGCTGGTCTCGCTCTGACCAGTAATCTGGTATTTCTTCTCCTGCATGGCAGTTAGAAGTTCTTGCTGAGTTTTCATCTGCAAAGAGCCGATTTCATCAACGTAAAGCACTCCTTTATTGGCCTTGTGGATCATACCTGCTTCTACCCGTTCATGAGCAGGGGTTCCTAATCCACCAGACTGGTATGGGTCGTGCCTGACATCACCTAATAAAGCTCCGGCGTGGGCTCCGGTGGCATCTACAAACGGAGCCATGTTTCTTTGGTTATTGTTAATGAGAAGTTTAGGCACCATTACCGTACTGCGTGGTTTCATCTGCTGCAGGGCAAGGAATACTATACCTGCTGCAATGATGGCAGCCAGATACTGCCCAATTACAAAACCAATAACCAGGATCAGGCTGATTATGGCAATCATGAACATGTTTTTACGTTCTTCCTGCCCTTTGGCCTTGACCTTGTAGTTGGTCACCACATTTTTCCCTTCACCCGCAGGCATCACACCTATAAGAGGGTTCTGGTTGTCTTCCATGTTGGGATATACCAATATATCCTGAAGTTCTTCAGGGGGAAGTAGTTCCGCCATTCCTTTGGCAAGCATGGATTTACCAACACCAGGTTCTCCAATTAGAAGAACATTACGGCGCTGTTTAGCTGCCTTTTTAACTGTTTCCACGGCCTCTTCCTGACCGATGATCTGATCTATGATCCTATCAGGTACCTCAATGTCACCTGAAGTTTTGTAATCGCGAATTTGAGGGGTTTCATCATCTGAAACCTCAGAATTTGGGTTATAATTTGCCATAGGCTTTTGTAACCTCCATAATTTTAGATTTATAAAAAATCAACCTGTTTTTATAATAGAATATACTCTAATGACTATAGTAAAACTTATATAAGAACATTTGGTTTAGTGCATCAAATATGATTTTTTTATGACATATAAAAGTTTCTGATTATAAAGAGTGCTTGAATACTAAAAAGTTACTATAAATAATTAGAATCTCAAGTTAAAATTACTTGCATTATATAGTTACATCATATAAAATTTCATCAAGTTATAAGATAACTTGAAATTCAGGTATTTAAATGTATTCATAAATTCACAATTATTTCATAATTAAGGATCACTGAATGCAGGATTACTTAAATTAAGTAGAATGAAATTCTCAAAACACCTTAAATTCCGGGAACATTGCTAAAAAGTGATAAAAATGGCATCTTCAGATAAAACTAAATACATAATGGTTCAGGGAACTGCTTCAAATGCCGGGAAAAGTGTGGTAGTGGCTGCACTCTGTCGGATGTTCTCCCAGAGAGGATACCGTGTTAGTCCCTTCAAATCCCAGAACATGTCTTTAAATTCATTCACCACCCAGGAAAACAGGGAAATAGCCATGGCACAGGTTTTGCAGGCAGAAGCTGCAGGAGTAGAACCCCACCACCATATGAATCCAGTTTTACTCAAACCCAAGGAGGATTTCACTTCCCAGGTGATTGTTCATGGAAAACCAGTTGGAGATATGAATTTCTATCATTACCAACATAACTTCCGTGAACAGGCCCTTCAGGCCATAAAGGAGTCTCTGGATGCTCTTTCAAGTGATTACGATATAATCGTTATGGAAGGAGCCGGCTCCCCAGCAGAAATAAACATGCTGGATGTGGATCTGGCCAACATGCAGATCGCCCGCCTGGCTGATGCTGACGTGATTTTAGTGGCAGATATTGATAAGGGAGGAGTTTTCGCATCTATTGCTGGGACATTCCAGTTGTTACCCCCTGAAGACCGTCAGCGAATCAAAGGTATCATAATAAACAAGTTCAGAGGTAACCTGGATATTTTAATGCCAGGAATCAGGCAGATCGAAAAGATCGTGGGTGTTCCGGTACTGGGAGTCTTACCCTACGATCCTGGACTTAAACTTCCTGAAGAAGATTCTGCATCTTTATCTGAACGTAAATATCGTAGCAGTGGGAAAATCACAGTGGGAGTGATGAGACTGCCCCGTATTTCCAACTTCACTGACATCGACCCCCTGGAATACGAACCAGAAGTGGGAGTGAAACTCATTGAAATTGGAGAGGAAATAGGGAATGTGGATGCTCTGATTATTCCTGGAACACGTAACAGTATCAGCGATATGATAGCTCTGGATAAAGCTGGTCTTACCGATGAAATTAAAAACCTAACCAATGAAATACCTGTTTTTGGTATCTGCGGAGGATACCAGATGTTAGGCTCAAACATCATGGATAAATCCCTTAAAGAATCTAACATCGGCAGTATTGAAGGTATGGGAATTCTGGATGTTAAAACCAGCTTTGGAGAAGTTGAAAAGATAATCAGCCAGAGTCAGGGTACTTTAATTGGTAATGAAATGTTCAAAAACTCCCAAGGAGAGATTTTACAGGGATATGAACTCCATGAAGGAGTTTCCCACCTGGGAAAATCCAAACCTCTTCTAAAGGTCATACAGGGTTGCGGTAACTACCCTCAATCTGGTTTTGACGGGGCACAGGAAGGTTTAACTGCTGGAACATATTTCCATGGGATTTTCCACAATTTCCGTTTCCGCAGATCATTCACCGACTATCTGAGGGAAGCCAATGGCCTTGAACCCATCGGTTACCAAGAGGACCATTTCCAGGAGTTGAAAAGATTCTCAATCCAGAGGTTATCCGACCTGGTTGAAGATAATTTAGATCTGAAGTTACTCCAGAAAGTACTGAGTTACGAAATTTAAAATTGTTCAGGTTAATTTATTTTTAATATCCTTTTTTCTTAAACGTTAATTTCTTAAAATGTTACTTTTTTTATAATATTTGATGAAAACTGTTTAATAAAAGGAAAATCTGATAAAACCATCGAACAAATTATCTTATAAAAACTTTTAATATAAAAAAAAGAATGTTTTGAATGATTTGAGATTTAATCTTACGATTTAGTGATTAAATGGATGAATTTGATAATATATTTATCAATGGATTGATATTTTAAACAAAGATAGAAGTAACTTTCTTCACGGACCTGCTCTTCACCAGTACCGACACTTTTTCATTTTTCTCCAGAACCCAGTCATCTCGAGGGATGTACATCTCACCGTTTTGATGGATGGCTGCAATAATATAATCATCAGTAGGGCTCAGATCACCCACTCTCTTCCCTACGATTCTGGAATTCTCAATACTTATGTCCAGAAGCTCTGCATTTCCCTTACCCACCACAATTAGATCCGCGATTTTTGGACGGTTTATCAGTTTTTCCAGATATCCTGCAGCAGTGAGCTCCGGGCTAATAACATGGTGTATACCCACTTTTTTAAATGCATCTTCATGATCAGGATTACTTACCCTAGCAATAATCTTGGGAACATTATACTCCTTTACCAGTATACAGGAGAGCAGGTTAGCCTCATCATGACCTGTAGCTGCTACAAAAACATCAGCATCATGGATACTTGCCTCTTCAAGTGTTTTTACATCGGTTCCGCTTCCGCAAATCACCAGAGCATCCAATTCTGCCGCTGCATTTCCACATAACCCACTTTCACTCTCAATGAGAGCTACATCATTTCCAGATGATACCAGATAATTAGCTAGGGTTAAACCAACCCTTCCGCCGCCCATTATAACTACGTACATGTTAACACCAATATTTCAAATCAATCCGAAACAATCAGGTTATTAGAACTGATTTTTGAGATTTATATTAATTACTATACATTTTATACACATTTTTTCAGTTTTTGAGGTTTTTATTAAGAGTTTTAGTCTATTAATCTCATTATGATCATGAATTTACTAATTATTACAACTAGAAATTAGCTATTAACTAAATATAAACTATTAATAAACTTTTTAAGCCATAAACTTTCTCTTAAGGTCATTCCTAATTCAACTTGTATTGATAGAAATAACTACAATATAAAGATTACGGCAGATGAATGATAAATTCAAATGAACCAAAGCCTATTTAAAAAGTGCTATAATCCTGTAATCCTTTTAAAAATGAAGTAATTCAGTTTTATGATTTTTGTAAGGCCATTGAATTTCAAATTTGAAATTAAAGTTTTAATAAGACAATATAGGCTGATTTAAAAATTAGAATGATTTTTGATGTTTTATAGGATTTTCATGTTTGATTTTCATGATTACAGGATTTCATGATTACAGGATTTCATGATTTTAGAGTTTTACAGTAATTACTTCAACATTACGCTAATTTGTTTAAAAAAAGAGTATAGTAGTAAAAAATCACTTTATTACTAAAACCGGGCAATTGGCAGATCTCACCACTCGTTCTGTTACACTTCCGGGATATAATCGGTTTAATCCGTGTTTACCTGAAGCTCCCATTACCACCAGATCGATCTCTTCTTCTTTAATAATTTTTAATATTTCATCAGCAGGTTTACCCTTTTTAATCAGTGACGTGAACTGAACATTTTTACAGGTGCCCTCACATTGACTTTCTTCAAGCTTTTCTGAAAATTTTTTAACTGCCATATTCCCCTCTTCCTTGAATTGTTCTTCCAAACTCAATTCAAGATCTTGCTGAGGTATGGATTTTAGATAAGATGTATCAATTACATTTAAGACAATTATCTGGGAAATACTCTTTTCAGCAATCCATATAGCATGTTCTCCAGCTTTTTCAGAATATTCTGAGCCATCTGTGGGCAGTAATATTTTTTTATACAGTCTCATCCCTCCATGTATAGTATTGTAATCTTAAGAATTAACATTTAACCATTATAACTATCTCAAATTTAATTCTGCAAATACTTTTTGATTAAATTCCAAATTTTACTTTTCGATTAAATCTTTTCGATTAAAAAATACAATTTCACCAAACAATTTCATCGGCCACATACAACATCATCACAGTGAGAACCACCGATAACCTAATTAAAAACAGATCATAACGAATAAACAAATTATAAGCGAAAAAACTGCATATTCAACAAACCCAATAAACCAAAACTGTGAAATAATGCCCTAAATACGTGTAAAATAGTTTATAATATCTAAAAAAATTATTTACATCATATAAATCAATTTTTAACAATAATATGATTTAAAAAGATTTTAAAAGATAAAAAAATACATTAAAAATCATTTATCTGAATAATATCTGTTAATTTTTATTTTTTATGAATATTAACCATATTTATTCAATTTCAACCGTAAATCTTTTATTTTCACTATTTATTTAATTATTAAAAGCTATAAAATCACATTTATCCTTATTGATTATGTATAAATACTTTTATTGATAATTAAATTATTATTATTCCCTTAATATACATTTTAAGTTATAGGTAAGCCCATCATAATCTTTCCTTAAGTTAACACCCACTAAAAACTTCAATGAAATGCAGTTGAAAACCTAAACATATAAATAAGATGAACTGAAAAATCACGGTATGCGGCGTTAGTCCAGCCTGGTTAAGACACTGGCCTGCCACGCCAGCGACCCGGGTTCAAATCCCGGACGCCGCATTGCGGTTGTAGTCTAGTCTGGTTAGGACTTGGGCCTTCCAAGCCTACGACCCGGGTTCAAATCCCGGCAGCCGCACTTTTCCCTTATTTTACGATAATTATCCACTAAACAATATCCCTTACTAAACATGCCCCATTATTCCATAGATTATTCTCATAGATTTTTAATTTTAAAATCAAGTAAATTTCAGATTTTTTTTATAATATCCAATAACTAGACTTTTTAGGTTTTTAAAAACTCCCAATATCCCTTTTTTTAAATTTAATATCCAATTTACGTCAATAACACTCAATTTAGTATTTTTTTCGACTATGATCTGTTTTCAAATTATGTTATACATTGAATCCTCAAGTATGATTGAATCCTCCAGTATGAACCAGGATCCCTACAGATATGATCCAATCCCAATCAGATGATGACCTTAGAATCACTTCACTAGCAATCCAATCCTTCGGATGATGATCTAGAATATTTAAAGTCATTTGAAAGAATTTCATTGGATAAATATACTTGAAAATGTAAAAATAAGATAAATAATAAGATAAAGCGAGAATAATAAAGTAATTAAGTAAAAATAAGAAAGAAAATGTTTTTAACTTGGTATTAAAAGTTCTGCAGCTACCATCCTGCAGATATCTGTTTTAGTAATTACTCCCACTGGTTTATCATCTTCAAGTACCAATAAACCAGATATATCTGCTCTTAACATGAGGTTAGCTGCATCTTCTATTCCATCATCGGCAGAAATAGTGATGACTTCTTTGGACATTATATCAGTGATCTGGAGTGAAACTGCATCTTTGGCTGAAGGTTTGATGGTTCCCAGAACTCCAATAAGATCCGAATAAGAAACCACACCCAAAGGTTCACCATTATCATCCATAACAAAAAGCCTTCGCACACCCTCTTTGTACATCTTTTGAAAGGCTTCTGGTGGACGAGTACTGGAAGTAATGGTTATAACATCTTGGTTCATTGCATCTTTAACTTTCATTTTCTCACCCTTTAATAACATCTACAAGATCATCAATTTAATCCATGTATGTTATACTATATCCCCACATTATTAGTAAAGTTTAGTATGGAATATTCAAAAGAAATTTTCAGTTTAAGGAAGTATCAGATTAGCAAATGAAATTTAATGATAAACGATGAAGGAGAGGTTGAAAGTAATTGATGATACAGAAGTTGTTATTGGAGAGGATATAAAAGTTATTACTGCATTTTTAAATCTAATAATCCATATTTAAGAAAATAAAGCCAATTATTGTTAATAAAAGTTGTAAAACAAGTCAAAATTCATTAATTTTACAGCCTAAAACTAAGATACCACTGGATAATAAAAAAATTATCCACAGTTCCTGTGATTTTTAATTAGTATGCAAATTTAGTATGAAATAGTTTTGAAAATTTTTATAAAAATCCCTTTAATAAAGATTTAATTTTAATATAAACCGAATTTGAGAAGATTAAAGCCTTATTAAGAAAATTCAGTAATCCTTTAAAAAAATCATACTGAAAAAGTAAAAATCAGATATAAACAGTTGATCCAGACCCATAAATGTTTCACGATCCAAAAAACATTCCTAGCACAGTATGAAGTTATTAAGATTATGCTAAGGTTTATATATCAAGATTTATTATATTATACAAAAAAAATGTTCATATCTGACAATTAAAAATTGTTGGCCGTGAACAATATTTTAGGTATTTTGCAACATTTAAATACCATAAAACTGTAATATAATATTAAATATCCTGGAGGGATCCAATTTGATGAGAATAAGCATGTCATTACCCAAAAAGTTGTTAAATGAATTTGATGAAGTATTAAAAGATAGAGGATACCAATCCCGATCTAAAGGTATCAGAGACGCATTAAAAGATTACATCGTCCGATACCAGTGGATGAAAGAAATGGAAGGTGACCGTATAGGAATCATTGCCGTGATCTACGACCACCACTACACTGGAGTTATGGAAGACCTCACTGATATCCAGCACGACTTCCGAGAATACATCAACGCAGTTATGCACGTTCACATGACTGAAAAACACTGTCTAGAAGTAGTAGTTGTTAAAGGAGACGTTAAATACATCCGAGATCTCACCGAAAAGATCATGAGGCTCAAAGGAGTAGAGCACGTTAAATTAACCAGTACCGCCAGCGGACAAAACTAGACAAAAAAATACAAAAACTAGACAAAAAATAATATTACACTTAGCTACAAGATAAACAGGATGAAAATTACATCCTATCAACAAAACTTGCTCTCAGACACCGAGCGGCTGAGGGCATTTTACGAAGTAATACAGGAAAAATCCAAAGGTGCCATATACGATCTAGGGACAGGTTCAGGAGTACTCAGCTCCTGGGCGGCCCCACTATCTCGTATCGTATACGCTGTGGAAAAAGATCCTTTTACGGCCAAGATAGCCAAAAAAAATCTCAGCTCATTTAAAAACGTTTCCATAATGGTAAACGATGCCAAAACTATTTCTTTTCCAGAAAAAGCAGATCTTATTATCTGTGAAATGATGGACACTGCTTTAATAGACGAAGACCAGGTTCCAGTTCTTAATTCTGTGCAAAAATACCTGAAAAAAAATGGAACAATCATCCCCTGCGGGGTGTTTAATGGACTGGAAGCTCTGGATATAAATATTGCTCACAACTGTTACCAGGAAGGAAAAACTCCTTACCACCAATTAATGAGCAAACTTATCATATACGATAAAATTGATTTTAAAAAACATATAAATCCTGAAATTGATTACAACATTGTTGTTCCCATTAACTATGACGGAACAGTTTCAGGTATTAAACTTACAACATTCACTCTTTTAGCACCTAATTTCATCTGTGGACCAACACCCATGATGAATCCACCTCTCCTAGTTCCCACTAACAAGTTAAATGTGAAAAAAGGAGACGAAATTATGTTAAAACTAAAATATTCCATGGGAGGTGGGTTAAATACTCTTAGAGCATCAGTTGAAACACTTTCTTAAAAATCCAGAGAAAATAGTGATAATGGGAATCGGGAATGAAATGAGGGGTGATGATGGTCTTGGATCTATCCTAGCCCAGAAACTATCAATCATTGAGAACAAAAATATAACTGTATTTGATGGGAAAAGTGTACCCGAAAATTTCACTGGCTCCATAAAAAGAGAAATCCCAAGCCATATCATCCTTTTAGATGCTGTAGAAATGAATGAAGAACCAGGCCATATCAGGTTAGTGATGAAAGAAGAAATTGCAAACTACAGCGTATCCACCCATGCCATGCCATTATCATTCCTAGTTAAGTATCTTGAATCAACTACATCTGCGGAAATTATGTTACTGGGAATACAACCTGAAAATATGGATTTAATCTGTGAACTCTCGCCTAAAATCCAGGAACGCTTAAATTACGTTTTAAAGTTGTTCAATCATGTTTTAAAAACCTTTTAAATATTTTAACAAATTAATTGTATTGTTCCAATACTTTAGTACTAGCATTGACAACCTAACTTAACACTAACAACCATAACTTAACACTAAAGTATCATAGGGATAAAAATTAATTTATTAATTGGAAACCATTAATCCATGAAATAAAATAAAACTATAATTACATTTAAAAAAAAAAACTATTGATTTAAATAACTCCATTTTGTATTAATCAAACATAAAACTATATAAAACTAAAAAATAGGCTATAAAAATGAAATTACTGTTTATCGGGGCTCGTCTATTTGACGACGTTGCCCTATATACTAAAAATAAAGGAATAAACACGGTTATCACTGAATCAAACCCGGAATCGCCAAATTTGAGCCTGGGAGATTCACATTACATTGTTCCTCGAGGGATGGATCATCCTAAAGAAATCGCCATTAAAGAAGATGTGGATGGAGTAGTCCCACTTATTGGGATTGATGGTCCTCTTTTTGATGTGGCTTTGCTTAAGGAAGAATTAGAAAGAGATTATGGTTTGCCTGTAGTAGCATCACCCCCCAATGCGGTTTCAGTTTCAGGAGATAAAATTAAAACCAAAAAATTCCTGGTGAAAAATAATATAAAAACCCCAGAATACAGTTTAATCAGCTCTGGTCAGGAAGCGGAGTTGAATGATTTTCCTCTGGTTCTTAAACAGGGACAGGGACAGGGCGGTAAAGACATTAAAATTGCATTATCCCCAGAAGATGTGCAGGATTACCTGAAACAATACAACTGTGCTCTGGCTGAAAGATTCTTAGATGGGATCGAAATATCCGTGGAAATTTTAAGATGGAAAGGCCAATCTGTTCCCCTAATTCCAGTTGACAAAGGTAGGACAACTATTAATGGTATACATCCTCTGCATAAAATAAAAAAAGCACCCTTTGAAGTAGAAGATACTGATGTCCATGAATTTAATCAGTCCATCAGGAGGATTGCCCAAGATATAGGGGATTTGATGGGTTTTGAGGGCACATCAGACCTGGATCTAATATTAAACAGAACAGATAACGAAACATTCGTACTGGAAGTAAACACCAGACCCAGTGGAACCCGTTATCTAAGTGCAGCTTCATGTGATATCTACCCATTACAGGAAATGGTGGATATGGCCTCTGGTTCGTGGAGTGCTGGTCAAGTGGTTAAACGGAGAAAAGAGTACTCGGCCATAGAAATACCAGTGGGCAGCTATCCCAGTGAACGTAACAGTTACCAGTTCAGGGAATTTCAGGGAGAAAATAGCTGGATAATTCACGGCCCAGCAAACCATCAGCGAATAACCATTCGGGGCAAAGATGAGGAAAATACCCTTAAAACTGCCAGAAAACTTAATCTGGATTTGGAAAAATTCAATGATGTAAATAATTTGTAAGATTACACGATTCAAACAATAGAAGTTATCTGAATCGTTGATCTGTTAAACTTAAGATTACAGATTTCAATTAGAACTTTAAAAATTCAACAAACTCTAAAACAATAAATGGAACATGAAAAAGTTATATAAATTGGACTGCTTAAATATAAAGTAATCTTTAAAAAGGGATATTCACATATATTACAACTTAATAATTTGCATACAATTAGAATGGACTGTGAATGTTTTTATGTATTCCTTTCAGGGAATGCAGTTCATTGAAATTCACGATATATTTCATGGTTATATAGGTCATTATTAAGGTGGTACATTGAGCAATACAGAGACACTGATTTTAACATTTATTTTAACATTTTTAGCCACAACATTCTTCACTTACTTCGTTCGTAAGATACTGAAGGATGCGGATGTGACTGACAGTCCCATAGTAACCGAACATAAACATAAAACAGGCACTCCCACCATGGGGGGTCTGGCCATGCTCATAGGTGCAGCACTGGCTGCAGCAGTTTATTTTAATGAAAAAAATCTGGTTCTTACCGTTCTAATCATGTTAAGCGCCGGTTTAGTAGGACTACTGGATGATCTTTTAGGATTGAAGATCAAAGAGGTACAGAAAGTGGCACGTAACATTTCCACCATTCCCCTAAACATTGGTCGCCTGACCCTTAAACCCGGTGAAGAAGCCAGGGTTGCAACAGAAAAGGCCAGAAGTGATCTTCCTGATTTATTAAAGGAAGGAAAAGTTGAAATCAGCGGAGAAACACCCATCAAAACTGAAGGGAAAGAAAGAGATAAAATACTGGCTCAGATCATCATCGGAATTTTCCTGGCAGTAACTGGCGCAGTTAGCAGTACCGTATTAGGATTTGAAGCTGGAATATTCATCATTCCAGTGGTTATCTTTGGAATTATAGGTTCCATTAATTCAGTGAATCTTATTGATGGAATGGACGGTCTTGCAGCAGGTATATTAACAATTGCATCTGCTTCATGTGCCATTTTTTCAATTATCAGCGGAAATCCCACTGCTGCTATTCCATTTGCAATTCTAACTGGAGTTTCAGCGGGTTTTCTAGTTTTTAATCATTACCCTGCAAGTATAATCATGGGCGACACTGGTTCCTTTGCACTGGGAGCTGGATACATCACTGCTGGTTTTCTAGGAGATGTAATCTACTTTGCAGTTATTGCCCTTGCCTTGCCAATTATCTCCGTAATTATCAGTCTCATGCACAGATCCCATATCATAAAACTGCCGGTGGAACCATTGCACCATACTCTGAATTACAAAGGACTTTCTGAGAAGAAGATAATAGTTCTTTACTGGTCAATCACTTTGATAATATGTGTTGCAGCTATTTTGGTCTACCAATTTGTATGGTAAACATACCAGTTTGCAAGTAAACCCACCAGTTTATAGGGAAACCTACCATTTGTTTAAGATTTTCCCTTATTGATATCAAAAACCCTTATTGATATTTAGAAAATATATAATTAGAAAACACCTCAAATTAGGTAGAAAACACCTTGATTAGGAAAAAAACCATTTAATCTTGAAATGGGAAAAAAATTAAGACTTGATTAATTCAATAGATAGGAATACATGATGAAAGAACTCACTCTCACTGACCTTGCTACCGAATGTCAGGGAAAATTAATTGGCAACAACCGGACTATGAACGGTATATTCAACATCTTGAAAGATGCTGGAGATGGTGATGCTGTAATAAGGCACTGGATTGATGAAACCGGTGTAAAAATAGCCTCAGATAAGGGTGCTTCCTGTATAATAACCCAAGATGCCCGTGGGGACTCCATTGAAACAGCCAAAGAACTTAATTTTCCACTTATTTTAACCGAAAAGATCGAATTGATTAATGCCTTCGCCATTCGCTGGGCTCTTGACACTTACGCTCCCAATACTCTGAGAGTAGTGATAACCGGGACTAACGGCAAATCAACCACTACCCACATGATAAACACTATTCTGACTGAAGCTGGTTACACTGCCCACACCAATACTGATTCAGAATCAGAGTTTAATACACTGATTGATCCCATGGTAGCCAAACAGATTGCCGAATTTGAGGGAACTTTGGAGGCCGTTGTTCTGGAAGTTTCAGAGGTGCAGGGATGGGATGATCGGAACATGGAAGGCCATGCCCATCTCATGACCAGTGCCATCCAGCCCCAAGTAGTGGTGCTCACCAACGTGGCAATGGACCACATTAACCTGGTAAATTCACTGGAAGAAGCATCAAAAGAAATTTCAGGCGCATTGATCGGATTTAAAGGTGATTATGTTGTTTTAAATCATAATGATCCCTTAATCTGTAATATGCAGAATCTGGTTCCACCAGATTCAAAAGTGATATTCTACGGCTCTGGAACCGGGGTTGAATTTAAGGAAGAAGGAATATTTAACCAAGGAAAACTCTTTATCCCCTTGGAAGATCTTCCATTTAAAAGTCCTCATTTCATCCAGAACACTCTTGCAGCGGTGAGCACAGCTCTTGCCCTGGATATTGAACCTAAAATTGTCAGGAAAGCTGTAAAATCATACCAACCATTAAAACGTAGATTCACTGTACTGGGAACTGAACCTCTCATCATCGATGACTTCGCCCATAATCCCCAAGGAATAAAAGCCACCATAAAAAGTGCTGCCAAACTAACATCCGGAAAGCTTCATCTGGTTTGCGCCATCAGAGGCTCCAGAGGAGACTCCCTTAATAAATTAAATGCCCAAGCTGTTGCGGATTCTATTAAGAAACTCAACTGCAACTTGATATTGACCAGTAGCCAGGATGTGGTGGATGATGCTAACTGGGTTAAACCTTCTGAGAAAAAGGTATTTATAGATGTTCTGCAAAAGGAAGGAATCAATTACACCTATTATGAAACTCTGGTGGGTGCATTAAAAAAGGCTTTAAAACCAACCCATAAGAACGATACTATATTACTTATCGGTGCTCAAGGTATGGACCCTGCATCAAACGTTTTAAAAGGTATAACTACAGGATAACTCATTAATCTTAATATTTTATTAAATTAAACCATAAAATTAAGCATGACAATTTAATGTTTCTATCACCATCTACAATATTATATTCTAAATTGTTTATCTCAATTTAACCATTAACCCCATACATTTGAAACATCCTTAACTCTCATTTAAAAAAATGAATGATTGTAATTCATCCTTATTTATCAAATTATTTATAAATGAATTTATTAAGGTCAAATAATAAAAATAGCCTTGATAAATTCCTATAAGCCCAAAAATCAAATACAATTAACGGAATAATTCCAAATTAACCCGTTGAATATTTCAGTAGTTTAAGAGTGCCATGTTGTTAAAACAACTCGCATACCTGAATTTGAATATAATTATTTCAAAGAGAATTTCAAGAGATGATTAATACTCATAATCAAAGATCAGATGATAAGAAGTATTAACAGATACAATAAAAAGAAATTATAGAAAATTATAGAAATAAGTCGGTGTTAAATAAAATGAGTACTAATATGGACAAGCATTCATCTGAGGTGAATAAAATTCCTCAAAAAAGAATGGAAACCTATGGAGTCATCGGTGTCTGTGGCATTGTGGGTAACCTGGTTGCCAGAGTCCTTATGGACCATGGGCATCATGTAATATGCACTGACATTCATAATTCCAATAATTGCCCATTTATTTATACTTTAACGGGTTATAACACCCAAATTTACCTGAATGAACATCCTGAATCGTTTTTTAAGTCATCAGATTATATAATCCCACCTCCCAGCCTCAAGAAAACTTCGAAGTTATTTCAAAAGATTGAAGAAGGCCCAGCTCAACTTATGGAGGTGGATGATCTTCTGAAACAGATTACCCCGGATAAACCAGTAATCTGTATCACTGGAACCAATGGTAAAACTACCACCACCACCCTCCTGAAGCATTTCTGTTATAATGCGGGATTTAAACCAACAGAACATGGTTTCATGACTCTTCAGGGAAATATAGAGTACATCCCACCATTACAATGTAGATTGGATGGGGATATTGCTGTGGTGGAAACTGGTACTGAAGGGAATAAAGGAGACTTGAAGTTCATACTGGATAGATGCCATCCGTCATGTGGCGTTATAACCAACATAAACCCAGATCACCTGAATAACGGGCACGATTTCAGACATTACAGCCTCATTAAGGGTGAACTCTTAGAAGAGCTCAGGGGTAAAACTGTAGTGGTTAATGGAGATGATCCAGTCATATGGGGACTTATTTCCACCATGGATTATCAGGGAAAAGTGGTAACCTTTGGAGTTGAACATGAACCCCAGGGTGAAAGCAAGAAGGAATGTTGGTGTGGGGAAGAGATCATACTGCACGAAACAGTTTCTGGAGTAGGATATTATGACTGCCAGTGTGGTTTAAAACGCCCTATTCCTGATTACCTAGCCACAAATATCCGTGGTAACAGTTTCATCCTGCAAACTCGTGATGAAAAAATGGAAATGGAAATGGGCATCACCGGATTGCACAATGTTTACAATGCTCTGGGAGCCATTGCCGTGGGGCATGAATTGTTGAAAATACCACTGAAAGACATTAAAAAACATCTTATAACTTTTAAAGGAGTTCCAGGACGTTTAGAATACATTCATAAGGATGAAAATCTGGATTTAATTGTTGATTATGCTCACAATCCCTCTGGAGTTGAAACAGTACTCAGAGAACTTAATAAAACCTATGATAAGTTAGCAGTAGTCATAACCATCTCATCTGAATCAGGAAAAACTGGAGATGTTGATATTATGGAGAAAGCTATTTCAAACGCTGATTTTATCATACCTGCATCTTACTACTCTCGACTGGCTGCAGAAAAATATATTTCATCGGGAAAAATTATAGTACCCTCTGTAAAACCTGAGAAATTCCGTGAGGGAACCCTAGGAGCCACCGAAGAACAGGTAGTTGAAGGCCTTAAAAAAGGATTAGAATGTGACGTGAATGCAGTAGTATGTATTGGTGAAGCTGCAGTTAAATATAAGGAAAATATTAAAATTTTAATAGATTCAAAGGATAATTGGATAGATTTACAAGATAACAAATAAGAATTGATAGTGAGTAAAGTAGGCAGGTGAAAAAAACATGTTCATAAAGGTAAGAAGAGATACCCTGATTATTTTGATGTTGGCATTTATTCTTATCACATCCGGGAGGCTAATGTCTTACATGTCCTATGCTTCATCTAATGGAACTGATCAGGGAGTTGAAATATCAGGAGTCATAGTTAAAGGAAACGACATTGTACCCACGGAATCCATTAGAACCAACATTGCCAATGTAGGTTTTAGAACTGGAAGTTATATTCAGGGAGATACCCTCATAACCAGTAAACGAAAGGTACCCTTGAATGAGGCCCTGGAAAATGCGCGTCAGGCAGCTATGCTTTCCACAATCCCAGGGACTACACTAGCACCAATAAAAGCTGCTGATGTACAATTGGATAAGAGTACTGGAATATTAACCGTTAACGTCATTGAAGACTTTTCAACAGTGCAGGTAAACAGTACTACTCATTAGGTGAAACAGATATGATAGATAAACGTTTGAAAACAATTTTGGTATTTCTAGTGACCATAGTGTTATTAGTTAACACCTCAGCAGCCACTTGTAACATAGTGGTCATCACCGACCCCACTGGAGCAGACCCCAATGGATCTGCAGCAGGTAGTATGTCATTTGCAGATAACATGTTTCAGTCCACCTTCATTTTATCCAAGGAAAAACATTTCTCAGTTCTCTCAGGAGGAGAAGGTAATTCAACCGAACGACTGAGAGCTATCACTAGTACATTGACCTCACTGGAAAATGGAGCTACACCCAGCACTGCAGCGAATGCAGCCAATAGTTACTCTGGTATCAGGGTGATGGTAGGGAGCGCTACCCAGGGAGCTGCAGTAGGAGGATCTTATGATGTTTATGTGGTGACTGTGGCTAATGATGGTACCATCACTGTTACTCCTCATGCATCAGATGGAGTGGCAGTTCTTCCAGCTGGAACAAAGGGTGCTATAATACACTTACGTAACACTGAAGGTAACCCAATCTACGGAACAGCCGAAGCAGTGCGCCAACAAACCGCAATTAACATTGGTAAAATGATTCGTGACGGGTATCCTGCCACCGAGATATTAGGTTCGGCAATGGCAGAAGTAGCCAACGATGCCGGTGAAAAATATGGGGGAGGAGGAAATAACCTGGTATCTTCCATATCCACCGGAGACATGTTCACTCCTGCAAAACTGAACACAACCGGTTACCCTATGGATGAAGCTTATTCCAAAGAATGTCCCACTTGTGGGTGGAGCATTGGATACCCTGCAGCAGATAATTACCAGACCTGTCCCTATGATGGAACTACACTGAAAACCGTTTCCGCCACGGATGCATTGATTGATAAAATAACTGTCACCAGCAACACTACCTCAGTTTCAACGTATGGAACTGATGCTGCAGGTATTAGTGAAACCACTCAGGAACTTGTACAATATTCGGTTAAGAAAAATGGTTTTAACACTGCTACAATAGCCAGTACCATAAACAAGGCCATAGACAATGGTAACCTGGTGGGAGTAAATTACATAGAGCCTAAAGACATAAACATCGTGGAAAGTACCCGCGCAGTGGGAGTTTATTATAAACCCCTCCCTGACGGACGGACTTCCCCACCATGGAATTTACCTATAAGCACATCACTACTTGATATAATAGGAAGCATACAGACTGCAATTGGATTGATACTGATAATTCTGGTTTTATTCCGCAGCACATTAATCAGTTCTTTCCTTAAAAAAAGGCGGTAATCCATGACTTTAATACTTATTCGCGCTGAAAATCAAACTAAAATTCTTAACAGCCTGGCAGATATTGAAAGACATGCCGGGCTTAAGATCAACGGAACCCCACGAATTATTGAGAACACACTGGCCGACAAATATGCACAGAGCATACTGAATGCTAAATTGCGGTCAAGATCAAAAATTGCGGTTATAGTATCAGTTCAGGAAGATGCAACTCGCAGTATTCTCCAGATAAAAAAAATACACCCACCGGCACATTTAGTGGTTATAAGCAAGGAGTATACTCAGTGGGAAAAGATAAAAAAAATTTTCAACACCCTTCCCCCACTTAAAGGCTATTACTCTGCTAAAAACCCAAATTTGAAAAAACCGCAAAAAAATAAAAAAAGTTAGAATATCTAAAAAAAAGTTTTTCTTAAATTCAAATATTTTAGATTCAAAACGTTTTTATAAAAAATCTTTTTTTTAAAATCATTCAAATATTAAACTAAAAAGTTTAGTTAGGATAAAAAGGTTTTAAAGAAGTTTAAAAAACTACTTTAGATTATAACCTTTTTATATTTATTAACCCTTTTTAATCCGTGCTATGTCACCTATCGTGGCTTTTCGCATGTGCGCAGCACTTAAATCATCCATTTGTGCCTGTTCTGTTTTCTCAAGAAGAGTCACCTTTAACGTTCTTTCCAGTTTCCGTGCCAGTTTTAGATCAGGGGTCATTTTCCCAGACTCCAAACGGTGTATCACTGAAACTTTCTCGTAGATCTTTTCACCAAGATCTTCCCTGGACCAACCCTTTTTTTCACGGGCTTTCCGGATTACAGTCTGGTAATCCTCAATCACTTCATGTGTTGGTTCCTGAGATCTAAATGATCGTTTTCTACTTGCTGGTGGCCTGCTACCAGGACCACGCTGGGGTTTTGGGGGTTCTCTTTGTACTTTGCCGAATTTTGAACAATCATTACAGGTTAACATAATTGAATTTTCGATTTTCGTTCTAACTGGCGTTCCAATAACCTTTTTTCCGCATATCTCACATCTCATGGTGATCCCTTTAGTTTTAATTGATAATCCTTATAGTTTAATTGGTATATACTTAGAACACCTCAATACTTAAATATTATTAGGGACAATAAATCCAATAGATAATATCAATATAAGCGACATTATTCTTCACCAACCTAACGAGGAGTGAACTTGTAAGATGGAAAAAACATCCCAAAACATCTTAAAAAAGATAGAAGACCTTAAAAAAGAGATAAAAATCCTGAAAGAGGATAATGCTAAGACTAAGAGAAATTTGATGTGGAAGGTCAGGAAACTTGAAAAAGACAAACTCCTGATTGAAAACGAGAAAATGCGACTGGACCGAGAAGTCAAATCCCTCCGCGGGGAAATTGAAAGGTTCCGCTCTCCACCACTGGTAATTGCCACTGTAACCGAAGTACTGGATGAAGGTAAAGTAGTCGTAAAAAGCAGTACCGGCCCCCACTTTGTAATTGGCTATTCACGTTTCTTAGATGAGAAGTCACTGGAACCCGGAGCCAGAGTAGCCCTTAACCAGCAGACATTCAGCATTGTCAGTGTTTTACCATCTGAAAAAGATCCACTCGTAACTGGAATGGAAGTTGAAGAAAAACCAAATGTAAGTTACGCAAAAATAGGCGGACTCGAAGAACAGATCGTGGAGATCAAAGAGACCGTTGAATTACCACTTAAAAAACCAGAACTATTCACCAAGATTGGAATAGAACCACCTAAAGGAGTACTCCTCTATGGACCTCCAGGTACTGGTAAAACTTTACTGGCCAAAGCCGTGGCCCATGAAACCAATGCCACCTTTATAAAAATCGTGGCCTCAGAATTTGTGAAAAAATACATTGGAGAAGGAGCCCGCCTGGTGCGTGGCGTCTTTGAACTGGCCAAAGAAAAATCCCCCAGCATAATATTCATAGATGAAATAGATGCCATAGCCGCTAAGAGACTTAAAAGTTCAACCAGTGGTGACCGTGAGGTTCAAAGAACCCTCATGCAGCTTTTAGCAGAGATGGATGGATTTGAGGGAAGGGGAGATGTGGGAATAGTTGCTGCCACCAACCGACCTGATATCCTGGACCCCGCACTCCTAAGGCCTGGAAGATTCGACCGTTTCATAGAAGTACCCATACCCAATGAGGATGGTAGAAGGGAAATACTCAAGATCCACACTAAAAAAATGACCTTAGAAGAAGATGTGGATATTGAACTGGTTTCTACCCTCAGTGAAGGTGCTTCCGGAGCCGATCTTAAAGCAATCTGTACCGAGGCAGGTATGTTCGCCATAAGGGAAGAAAGACCTAGTGTGGTTATGAACGACTTCCTGGATGCCGTGGATAAGATCATTGGCATGGAACGAGACGAAGAAATACGAAAAGAAGCTGGAGTGATGTACGGATAAGCATCCGTGCCCCTCATTATTTTTTTATTTTAAATTAAAGTATTTTCATTAATTGGAATAAAATATTTGATTAAAAAAAATATTGAAAATTAATGAGAAAATTAATTAATGAACTAAATTAAAAGGCCAATGATGAACCCTATGAGCTCTGAACCTGTGATGACTGATGGGCGAGCTGAGGCTTATTCTCATTCTTATGATTATTTTAGGAATTAAACTGATTTTAATGGAATTATACGTTAATGGAATTATAAAAAAGTAAAAAATAAGTTAAAAAAATAAAAAAGTAATTCTGTTATTTACCAAATCATTGCTCATTAAAACATCTGGAAAGGACTTCATTAACAAGAAGTTCAACCTCATTAAACATTAGGTTTCCTTCCAATTCATCTATTTCTGGACGCATCACAATAACTACCGGAACCTTGTGATGGAGTGCAGCTTGAATCTTGGAAATGGTACCCCCACTCTGACCACTTTCCTTGGTTAAAACTACTTTTATCTGAAATTCTTCCATGAGAATGCCGTTGAACTTGGGGGAGAATGTTCCCTCCATGGCAATAATGTTATCATGAGGTATGCCCAGTTCCAGAGATTTTTTTACAGAATAAACAGTTGGAAGAACCCGGGCAACAATTAATTCCGGAGAAATTGTCTCTGTGATATAATGAAGGGTGTTCACCCCTGCAAGATGTAAAACTCTGCCATTTGAAAAATTCTCTGTAAAACTCTTTGTAAAATCCTCAGTAAAATTCCTAGTGAAATTATCTTCAATTGAAATCTCATTCTGACTTGAAATCTCATTTTGACCAAGTAGTTCCATGGTGAGGGCTGCAGCATCCTCAAAAGAATTGACCACGTGGATGAGATCGCTATCAGGAAGTTCAGTTTCAGGTCTTTCAAAACGAATATAAGGAATACCCTCACTATTTGAAGCTTTTATGGCATTTTGAGTAGCTGCTGCTGCAAATGGGTGAGTGGCATCAATCAAAAGTTCAATATCATTATCTTGTATAATATTTGTCAATTTTTCAGAATCAAAAAATCCTTCCAGAACTTTATTTGCCCCGGATCTCTGTGCCAGTTCCACTCCGTGAGGTGTGGTGGCAGTGGCCAGAACACTGATCCTTTCCTCTTCTGAAAGATCAGAGATGATCTTCCTGGCATCACTGGTTCCTGCCATTACTAACACATTCATTTTTTAACCTTTAACCTGTCTTTTTACCTAGATTTCTCTAACCCTGATTTTTTATTTAACCTAAATCTTGAACATCTATTCCCTAGGTTATGGATTAACCCACCTTAAAAATGTGGGGATGAATTCATTTTATGAACTTTCCAACCAGCCAGTCACTGATGAATATAGTACAGGCAACCAGCAGGACTATAACCCAATCAAACGCACCAAGGGCCGTGGTACGGAAGACTCCCTGCAGGAATGGTAGATAAATTACTCCTAACTGAAGCAGGAATGATGCTCCAATTGCTATGAAGAAGAATTTGTTGGTGAATCCTCCATCAGACCGGCAGTTGAACACGTTGAATATCTGGTACATTACAAAGACTGTGAAAGCCATGGTCATGGCCTTGGTTAAGTCTGTGCCGCCGGATAACAGGTAATAATACAGTGCCAGTGTACCAACTGTCATGACCACCCCGGCCACCACTATTTTAATGAGGTTTCTCCGGGGAATGATCTCTTCCTTGAGGGGCGGGCGTTCCATAACACCCTTTTCTGGTGGTTCCACACCCAGAGACTGGGCAGGAGGTCCATCCATTATGATGTTTATCCATAAAACCTGTATGGGGTTAAAAGGGATTGGCAGTCCCATTACAGAGGCGGAAGTAATGGTGAGTATGGCTCCAATGTTAGTGGAAAGCTGGAAACGGACAAAACGACGGATGTTGTCGAATATGGTTCTTCCTTCACCCACGGCTTTGACTATGGTGGCAAAGTTATCATCCTGAAGGAGCATGTCCGCAGATTCCTTGGCAACATCGGTACCACTACCCATGGCCACACCAATAGCTGCCTTTTTAAGAGCAGGAGCATCGTTTACCCCATCCCCAGTCATGGATGCAACATGACCCTTTATCTTAAGGGTTTCAACAATTCTAACCTTCTGTTCAGGGAACACACGGGCGTACACACTGACATCATCCACCATGTTTTCAAATTCCTGGTCACTGAGCTTGTCCAGATCACTACCGGTGAGTGCAACAATTTCACCTTCAGCAATACCTATTTCCCGTGCTATGGCTACTGCAGTATCCTTATGATCCCCGGTGATCATCACTACCCTTATACCTGCCTTTTTAGCCTGTGCAATGGCTTGTTTAGCTTCTTCCCTTGGTGGGTCCATCATACCCACCAGACCCGCGAAGATAAGGTCTTTTTCCAGTGCTTCCTTATCTTCCAGGTTTTCCTCAGGGCCCAGTTTGCGGTAGGCAAATCCAAGAACACGGAGGGCGTTTCCAGTCATTTCCTGGAGGTCTTTCATTGCATTTTCAGTGTCTTCGGGTTTGATGGAGCATACTCCATCTTCACCATCAATCTGAGAACACTTCTGGAGTAAAACCTCGGGAGCACCTTTTATCAGGATGTACCTGTCCTGGCCAATCTGATTGACAGTGGTCATCCTTTTACGGGTGCTGTCTAATGGTATTTCCAGTAGTCGAGGATTTTTTTCCTCCATTTCCTTACGGTTGTAACCATTCTCATCAGCATAAAGTAAGAGTGATGCGTCGGTGGGATCTCCCAGTAATTTACCATCATCAGACTGGGTGGCATTGTTACAGAGTGCAGCTATGGTGTAAACCATTTCAGGGTCAGTTACCCGGGCATCCCTGACTGTCATCTGATTAAGGGTTAATGTTCCTGTTTTATCCGTACAGATCACATTACATGAGCCGAGGGTTTCCACTGCAAGGAGTTTACGGACTATGGCATTGCTTTTAGCCATTCTCTGCATTCCCAGGGCCAGTGTAAGGGTTAAGATTGCAGGGAGTCCTTCAGGAACAGCAGCCACTGCCAGGGAAACTGAGGTCATAAATGTTTCCACCAGGGGCGTTCCCTGGAAATACTCAAGTGCGAAAACAACTGAACAAACCACTACAGCCAGTAATCCCAAAGTCTTACCGAGACTGGCTATTTTTTGCTGTAAGGGTGTTTCTTCTTCTTCTCCCTGGATCATCTCCGCGATTTTACCGATCTCGGTGTCCATACCAATTTCTACCACAACACCCCTACCACGGCCAGAGGCAACATCAGTTTCCATGAAGGCCATGTTTTCTGAGCCGTGTTCATCACTAGATATGGTGTTGGGGTGTTTTTCAACGGGTAATGATTCTCCAGTCATGGCTGATTCATCTATCAAAAGATCGTAGCTTTCAATTATCCTAAGATCAGCTGGTACATTGTCTCCTTCTTCCAATAGAACAATATCCCCCAGGGTGAGTTCTCCTGCAGGTACCTTCTGCTCCTGACCATCCCTCAAAACCACCGCTTCAGCAGATATGAGCCCTTTGAGCTTTTCCATTGCTTTCTCAGCACGGTATTCCTGGATGAATCCAACCACGGCGTTTATAATAACCACAATGAGTATTACAATTGCATCGAGGGTGTCTCCCACAAAATATGCTGCAACCGCGGCGATGAGCAGGATCAGGATGAGTATGTCTTTGAACTGTCCAAAGAAGATAGTGATTGGTCCGGCCTTCTTCTCCTCAACCAGTTCGTTTTTACCATGTTCTAATAACCGTTTTTGAGCCTCAGAACTATTTAACCCATTAATGCTTGAATTGAGGGTTTTAAATGTTTCATCTACGCTTAATTTTTTCCATTTCATGGGAAATGCACCTAAAATACTGAATATACTTCATACTGAATATAATCTGAAAAATAATATGATTTTTTAAATATTTATGATTTCTATTTCAAAGTTCTATTAAATACCAGAGTAAATTGCACATCTACTTAAGATATTCTTAATTTTATTATACTTTAAATTTGCAGATCGACTAAGATATTCTTATATAACTCATTTAATATTTCTTTATAAACCCTTATTTAAAGATTTTTTATAGAAAACTGCTTTCTTATAATTAACTAAATCCATTTTCCCCTTAATGTTAATAGTATCCGTTGAAAGGGGTTTTATTATTAAATCCGCCCCTGTTTTTTCTGAAAGCTTCTCCAGGTAGGGGTGTAATTCTTCAGGAGGTCTTATGGAATAAATAAGTCCAGCATTCTTATATATTTTTAAGTCAGGTTGTCTAATATCATCTAGGATGATCCCATCATGGTAAGGTTTAATATCAGTCATGATGATATCCACCTTAAGATGTTTCTTCAGGTCACATGCAACCTGCGGAAAGTGTCCCACTGCCACTTCCACGATGCTGGAAGATTGGGAATAATGTTTGATAATGTAATCCGTAAAGTCACTCCACATTTTTATCACTCGTAAATGGAGAAATTCATGATAATAAGAGAATTCAAACGTCCTGACCTTAAAAGAGTCCTGGAAATTGAATTATCCTCCTTCGATGACCCCTATCCATCCAATGTTTTGGTGGATCTTTATAATTTGGGGGCTGGTTTTCTGGTAGCCCAAGAAGATAATATTGTGGTGGGGTATATTATATTTTGGATCAGGTTTGAGGATGAAGGCCATATCATTTCCCTGGCCGTGGATCAAAAATATTATAGAAAGAAAATTGGATCACAAATGGTGGAAACAGCACTTGAAATCTTCAAAAGATATAATGTGAATAGCATTCGCCTGGAAGTACGGAAAGGGAATCGCAAAGCTCGTAAATTCTATCAAAAACTAGGTTTTGTGGAAAAAGCCCATCTAGTAGAATATTATGAAGATGGGGAAGATGCCGTGGTTATGGGCAAATTATTGGAAGACTTTGATTAAATTACCTGAAAAAAGTTCCCAAACGAAGTACAAAGATAAAAAAACCCCTGATTCACAGGAAAGCCTTGATTCACAGTAATATATATCAAGTTTCTAAAGTAGGTTCAAATATTTCATGGAAAATCAATGATAATTTGAATAAATAATCAATTACATATCATAGGTTAGTCAATGATATTTAGACCTTAGAACCATATCTAAGATCGCAAATTCATAAGGATAAAATAGTTGAACCAACTATTAATTTAAGAAAAAAGTTAGGTAAAACAAATTAGCAGATTTTTTAATCTTATCCATTTTAGCAAATTGAAGGCCCCAATCAAATTAAATAAAAAATTGGTGCCATAGTAATATTATAACATGGTGATTGAATGCAAAAAGAGGCCAAATTAGCTTTAGAGGACGGTACAATATTAAAAGGAGAAGGATTCGGTTACCAAACAATTAAAACAGGAGAAGTGGTTTTTGCCACTGGAATGACCGGTTACGTGGAATCACTTACTGATCCGTCTTATAAGGGTCAGATTCTCATGTCCACATATCCTCTGCAGGGTAACTACGGCGTGTCCAAAGAATGGTTCCAGTCCAATGGAATAAAAGCAGAAGGATATGTAGTTAAGGAACAAAACCCATATCCATCACACAGCCACTCTGAAAATAGTCTATCCGGTTTTTTAGAGGAATATGAAATTCCAGGAATCAGCAACATTGACACCCGCTCCCTCACCTTAAAGATCAGGAAATACGGGGCTCTTAATGGTGCGCTGTCCACAGAAGAAATTGATGATGAGGAACTTCTGGCCATGGCACAAAATCAGCCTGGAATTGAATACATTGACCTGGTGGATAAAGTTTCAGTGACCCAACCCAAAATATTTGGAGAAGAATATAAAGATCGGGCGGTTGTTTTAGACTGTGGGATAAAAAATAACAGTATTAACGCTCTCCTCAGAAGGGAAATTGGTGTTGTTCTACTTCCTTATAATACTTCACCCCAGGAAATTATGGACTATGAACCTGGAGCTCTTCTGGTTTCAAGTGGACCCGGAGATCCCAGCAGGGTGAGGGAAACCATCCAGACTGTGCAAAAACTTTCCGAGAGACTTCCAATTTTTGGTATCTGTCTGGGACAACAGATAATTTCCATGGCATTTGGTGCCAAGATCTACAAGATGAAATTCGGACACCGGGGAATAAACCAGCCAGTTAAGGATCTCAAATCAGGTAAAGTTTCCATAACATCCCAGAATCATGGTTTCACCATTGATCATAAAGCTTGCGCCGATCTGCCCATAAATGTGACCCAAATAAACCTTAACGATGGCACAGTAGAGGGAATAGAACATCAGGAACTCCCAATATCCAGTGTACAGTACCATCCAGAAGCTGGACCTGGACCCCATGACACTGATTATTACTTCGACAACTTCGTGGAAAACCTTAAAAAATATTAACATAAAACTCTGTTTAAGTTAAAATAAGATTTATTTAAGTTTTAAATGGTTAAACTAGATTCAAATCATGTTAAATATCACATATCTACTTTAAATTTATTATAGGGAATAGAAGAGGACAAAAGAGGATTAGAAATGCCACGGGACAAAGACATTAACAAGGTACTAATCATAGGATCAGGACCAATACAGATTGGTCAGGCAGCTGAATTTGATTATTCAGGTTCTCAGGCCTGTAAATCCCTTCAGGAAGAGGGTATTGAAACCGTACTCGTGAACAGCAACCCCGCTACCATTCAAACTGATATGGACATGGCTGATTCAGTTTACGTGGAACCATTAACTCCTGAAATTGTGGCCCAGATCATTAGAAAAGAAAAACCAGATGCAGTGCTTCCTACCATGGGGGGACAGACTGGTTTGAACGTTGCCACTGGACTGGAACAGATCGGTGCTCTGGAAGGAGTTAAGGTAATTGGATCATCAGTCCAGACCATAAAAAACGTGGAGGATCGGGATCTTTTTGACCATTTCATGAAAGAACTCAATGAACCCGTTCCCAAAGCCAGGGCAGTATCCACTTTAGAAGATGCAATTTTAGCTGTTGAGGAAATAGGATACCCTGTTATTGTCAGACCTGCTTTTACCCTGGGTGGAACTGGTGGAGGAGTGGCCCATAACCAGCAGGAACTGGAAGAAATCGCCACCAGAGGACTGGATATGAGCTACATTAACCAGGTGCTCATTGACCAGTCCGTGATGGGCTGGAAAGAATTCGAGTACGAGGTGATGCGGGATAAAAATGATACTTGTATCATTGTGTGTAACATGGAGAACCTGGACCCCATGGGAATTCACACCGGAGAAAGTATTGTGGTGGCTCCTTCACAGACCCTTTCAGATGTGGACAACCAGCGCCTCAGGAATGCATCTATAAAAATCATACGTGCCCTGGAGATACAGGGTGGATGTAACATACAGTTTGCAGTACACCCCATCACCGGGGAATACAAGGTCATTGAAGTCAACCCTCGGGTGAGCCGGAGCAGTGCCCTGGCTTCCAAGGCCACTGGATACCCAATTGCCAAGATCTCATCCAAGATTGCAGTGGGCATGACCCTGGATGAGATTCAGAATGATATCACCAAGGAAACACCGGCATCCTTTGAACCCAGCCTGGATTATATCATTACTAAAATACCCCGCTGGCCATTTGATAAATTTAAGGGCATCAGCCGTGAGATAGGAATTCAAATGAAATCCACCGGTGAAGTTATGGCCATTGGCCGCACCCTGGAAGAGTCAATGCACAAAGCTATCCGCAGCTTAGATGTGGGAAGCTTCGGGTTTGATACTGTAGAATTTGATGAAGAAAAACTTAGAAACGCCACTGATGAACGTTTATTCCAGGTTTACAGTGCACTAAAATCAGGAATGACTGTTGAAGAGATCCTGGAGATAACTCAGATTGATCCATTTTTCCTTCATAAAATACTGAACATAGTAAATTGGGAAAACCAGTTAAATGCTCAAAACATTCTCAAACCAGCTGTAATGCGTAAAACCAAGAAAATGGGCTTTTCCGACCATAAAATATCACAGATCACCGGCCTGGATGAAACCATCATCAGAAAGGCCCGGGAAAAAGAAGGAATAATTCCATCCTACAAGATGGTTGATACCTGCGCAGCAGAGTTTGAAGCCAAAACTCCTTATTATTATGGTTGTTATGAAGAAGAAGATGAAGTTACTGTTTCTGATGAAAAAAAGGTTATAATAATTGGTGCCGGACCAATAAGGATTGGTCAGGGTATTGAATTTGACTACTGTTGTGTTCATGCTGCTATGGCTCTTAAAGATACTGGTATTGAGACCATTATCATTAACAATAACCCGGAAACAGTAAGTACAGATTATGATATCTCCAGTAAACTCTACTTCGAACCTCTCACCCTGGAAGATGTTTTGGCTATCATCAATAAGGAAAAACCCTACGGAGTGGTGGTGCAGTTTGGAGGTCAGACCTCTATTAACCTGGCAGTACCCCTGGCCATGGAAGGAGTGCGTATCCTGGGAACACCACACGAAAGTATAGATCGGGTTGAAGACCGGGAAAGGTTCACTGAAGTTTTAGATAAACTGGAAATACCCCAGGCAGATTATGGTATTGCCCATTCCTTTGAAGATGCCCGAAAAGTAGCAGAACGAATTGGATTCCCAGTGCTGGTGCGACCATCATATGTTCTGGGTGGTCGGGCTATGCAGATAGTCTACGATGATGATGAACTCCGGGAGTACATGAAAGAAGCCGTGCGCATATCACCTGAACATCCCATACTGGTGGATAAGTTCCTGGAAGATGCCATTGAAATAGATGTGGATGCATTATCAGATGGAGAAGAAGTTTTCATTGGAGGCATAATGGAACACATTGAAGAAGCAGGTGTCCATTCTGGTGACTCTGCCTGCGTTATACCTCCACAAAGTCTTTCTAAAGATATCTTAAAAACCATAAAGAATTACACCACCAAACTGGCACTGGAGCTGGATGTGGTGGGGCTCATGAACATCCAGTATGCATTTAAAATGGATGATGAGGATAACCCCAAAATTTACATCTTAGAAGCCAACCCCCGGGCCAGCCGAACTGTTCCCTTCGTGAGTAAAGCTGTGGGTGTGCCCCTGGCAAAGATCGCAGCAGAACTAATGATGGGTAAAAAACTCAAAGATTTCGGACTGCGTGATGAAGTGAAAATAAATCATGTAGCTGTTAAAGAATCTATCTTCCCCTTCATAAAACTCCCTAAAGCAGATTCCATACTGGGACCGGAGATGAAATCAACCGGGGAAAGTATGGGAATTGATGAAAACTTCGGAGTGTCCTACTACAAGGCACAGCTTTCAGCAGGCATGGAATTACCCCAGAAAGGTACCATTTTTATAAGTGTGCGTGATGCAGATAAGGATAAAATTTTGGACATAACCCAAAAAGCCAAAGAACTTGGTTTTAAACTAATTGCAACCAGGGGAACTGCCCTTGCAGTTCAGGACCAGGTGGATATAAATATCATACGCAAGATCAGCCAAGGTTCACCAAATATAAAGGATGCCATTCTTAACAAGGAAGTGGCCATGATCATTAACACCCCCTCAGGCAAACAGTCTGCAGATGACGGATACTACATCCGGAGGATGGCTGTGGAACTGGGAATACCTTACGTGACCACACTGGCAGGTGCAAGAGCAGCTTTAAACGCCATTGAAAATGTTGAAAAAGGGAAAATAGGAGTTAAATCTCTAAAAGAGTACCATAATATCACTTAATTTAATATTTTCATATATCTTTTAAAATATCCATATCTCTTTTTAAATTTTTTGTTTTAAGTTTTGAAGTTTTAATTATATTATTTTAGTATGTAATATGATCTTATCCAAGAATTAAGAGTAAAATGAATTTTATCAAAGGATTGACCGTAAGATGATCTTGTCAAAGGATTAAATATCTCCAGGAACATACTTTCCTCTGTATGATTAACATCAAAAATGGTCTGGTACTTTACGGTCCTCAGATGGAGCCAACACATGCCAATATCCTGATTGAAGATAATCTCATTGTTGAAGTTTCCCCCTATGCATCTGGAGGTAAGGAAATAGATGCTAAAGGTTGTATTGTTTCCCCTTCATTAATAAACAGTCACGTGCACATGGGAGACTCGGTGGTCAAGGATATTGGTGATGGAAAATCCATCGAAAACATTGTAAAGCCACCCAATGGATTGAAACACCGCTTGCTTGCCAGTGCAGAACCCCACGATATTATTAAGTCCATGAGAAGTTCCCTCCAGGATATGCTGGACACTGGAACCAGTACCATAGTTGATTTCAGGGAAGGCGGAGTTAATGGAATAGCCCTACTTGAAAATGCAAGTGAAGACATTCCACTGCGTAAAGTGATTCTGGGACGTCATGATTCGTTTTTCAAACCATTCCCCCCATCCATTAGCAGTGATATGGAAAAGGAAATAAGAGATAGCACTCAAGAAATCCTTGAACATGCTCAGGGTATTGGATTAAGTGGTTTTGGCGAAATCAACGATAATATGGTGAAAATCATTACCTCCACTTGTTCCAGTGCGGGTAAACTGGCCGCAATTCATGCTGCGGAGTATGAGGAAATACAACGAAACTCAGTTAATTCCACTGGCAAAACGGAAGTTGAAAGGGCCCTGGAAGCTGATTTTGATATTTTGATCCATGTAACATCACCCCTTAACCTGGATCTGGACATTTTAAGCAAAACAGATATGTCTGTTGTCTGTTGTCCTCGTTCTAATGGTGCTCTTTCTGTTGGAATACCTCCTATAAAAGAGATGCAGGATAGGGGAATTAATCTCCTTTTGGGTACAGATAACCTGATGTTCAATTCACCTAACATGTTCAGGGAGATGGAGTACGCTCTGAAGGTTACTCGGGGGCATTACCGGGAATATTTCCCCCCTGTGGAGATCCTGAAGATGGCTACAGTTAATGCTGGTTCTGCCCTGAACCTCAACATCGGATGTATTCAGGAGGGTATGCTAGCAGATATCATGATGGTGGAACAGTTATCAGATAATCCCTTACTGTCCTTGATTAATCGCACTGAATCGAAAAACATAATAGGTCTCATGACAGATGGTAATTTAGTATACCTTAGGTGAAACTATGTACCAAAAAATATTATTGCCCACTGATGGTTCAAAATTTGCTGAAAAAGCAGCTGACCATGCAATATGGATAGCAAGCAAAAGCGGCGCTGAAATTATCGTTTTAAATGTGATTGAAACATCTTCCCTTGTGGGGCTCCCTGCAGAAGACCTCATTGTAAGAATCAAAGAGATGCTTAAAGAAGAGGGGAGAAGATCTCTGGAAAGAATTTCAGAAATGGTTACTGAGGAAGAAAAAGAACTCAAAATAGAAGATATTAAAGTAAACCTTAAAACTGAGGAAGGATCCCCAGCTGATGCCATATTAAAAACTGTGGAAAAAGAAAACATAGATCTGGTTGTCATGGGAACCTCGGGAAAACACGGTTTAGATCGATTTTTACTGGGCAGTGTAACTGAAAAAGTGGTTAGATCAGTAAAATGCCCTGTCTTAGCCGTTCACTGAACATTCTATTTTTATATTCTTTTAGTTGCAGCTAATAGCTGGTGAAACAATGCAGATAAAGGACATAATGTCAGAGGAAATACACTACATCCAAGTACCTGGGAATCGTGCTAATGCACTGGAACTCATGAGAAAGAACAATGTATCAGGTTTACCTGTAGTAAAAAAAGGCACTAAAACATTGGTAGGTATACTCACCAGAACTGATCTGGTAGAAAACCCCGATGAAGAGCAAATTGCCCTTATAATGACCAGGGAAATGATAACTGTAGCTCCTAATGATGATATAAGAGACGCAGCCAGAAAAATGGTTGAAAATAACATTAGAAGAGTTCCAGTAGTGGACAATGAAGAGTTAATAGGTTTAGTCACTGCTTCAGATCTGGTTAATAAAGCACTGTGGAAAATGGATCTTAATGACCCTGCTGAAAATTACATACTACTCAATGTACCTACCACTTGGGAGAGAACTCCCCTCAATGTCGCGTTCTCCATAATGCGCTACTTTAACCTTAAGGTACTTTTAGCCCTTAATAATGAAGGAAAACCATCAGGAATACTAACTGAAACCGATTTCCTGGAAGAAAGTGAAGTGGTATCTGAACAAACAGTTCACAACACTTCTGTAGGCACAGAGGGAGATAAATGGTCATGGGACAGTACAAACGTGCTCTATGTTTTTAAAAACCATTTACAATTCTCTGACAAAGAAGTACGGGACGTGGCTACCAGCGACCTGGCTATAGTTACCACCAAAACCCCAGTCAAGGATTGTGCCAATAAAATGAGGCAGAGGAATATTGAACAGATGCCAGTCATTGATGTGGAAGGAGAACTGGTTGGACTGGTAAGGGCCGGGGACCTCATCAAATCACTCATAGATCTAAAAAATTGATTAATAACTTCCTAAAGGACTTATAATTAATTTTTTTATTATATTTTTATTAAGTTATCTACTAAATAAATCATTAAAAAACACTTAAAACAACATCATTGAAGATTAAAATGTCAGAAACAACCCCCATACCAAAACCAATTATTAAAATAAAAGCCGATCCTGAAATTATCCGTATTGTTGGTAAAAAAGGAGGGGAAGTCTCCCTACAGGATATCAATCTTAGATTCATTATGGCCACCATGTGGTGGGAAGGAGATCCTCAGCTGGAAACTTTCTTCCAGATAATGGAATTAACCATTAAAAGGGCCTTGCAAGAGGTTCATCCCCACGAAAAAATGGTTATAGATTATTCTTACACCGCCAATGACATTCTGGAAGATGCATCCGAGATCATGGTTGAGATCGAGAACATAGAAGCTGATGGTGAAGTACTGGAAGTAGAAGGGGATATTATTGTTCTCTCTGGAAATGATAGTAGGGGCTTTTTCAAAAAGCTCACTGCATTCCGGCGTAAAGTCAAAGAGAACGTTCATAAAGAAATTTGATAAAAAAATTTCTAGATACTTGACAATCAAAAAATATTGGCATAATTATTCTAGTAATATTCACTATTTTAGAAATATTCACAATTTCTTCATATTATTTTTTTTATATCATCATAAACATTTTCATATGGCAATATAACCCCCCCCACACATCACCACATACTCACCATACTAACATATAACCTCCACATAACTCCCCTATTAATATATAACCATCCCCTATGACAATATAACCTCGTATATCATCATATAATCTTTTTTATATCATTATATTGTCTTATATTATTTACCTAAAAAGGTTACTAGAAATTAGCCGAATTATTTTACCAAACATTATTATATTTCAAACTTCATTTTTAGTCTTATGTATTCTTTACTAAAAATTATTCAAATTCATATTTGCCTGCGCAAACAGGGTAAAATCTGGAATAACAACTCCTGAGCATCTTCTGAGTCTTTAACTTTGCGGGCGACGATTTTTCCCTTGGCAAATAGGGTGATGTTGGTACTATCCATCTCCAGCATGACTATGCCCATCTCTTTGGAGCATTTTACTTTTCCTAATGCTTCCAGTTCATAGCCGGTCGCAGGGATGTTTAAAGAGTAGGGAAGTTCTGTTTCGAACATTATCTTATTTTTGTCACCTTTACAAGGTTTATAGATCATCATTTGATCTTTTGAATCATCCTGCCCACTGATATCCAAAGTTACTCTTCTAAAACCTACTGCCTTGAGTTCTGAATCCAGATGATGCAGTAACCCCCTGTCAATAAGTTTATCGACATCTTTCACTTCTATACGGGCCATTCCCTCATCATCCCTCACCCTGACCACCTCAAGACCTGTGAGGTTTTTGATGAGATTTTCAGCATAGGCAATGCGGTTTATTTTCCGGAGAGTGATTGGTTTTCCAGTGGGGATTCTAGTGGCAAGACAGGTAGTTGAAGGGTTATAATCCATATTCTTCTGTTTTAAAACTTCTCTCACATCAGAAGATGTAAATCCTGATTTTACCAGGGGTGTTTTAACGTCTTTTTCTATATTAACCATTATCCCCGGCCGGTCCTCCATCAGATCACTGATGTTGGTTCCATCAACCACCACCTCATACAGTTCTTCTTCTGCTATTTTTTCCAGTATCTGGTGCATTTTCAGCTTGCACACATAACACCGGTTAGGAGGGTTTATTTGAAATGCGGGTTCTTCCAAAAAGTTTTCACGCACGATCCGATGTTTGATCCCTATTTTTTTGGCGATCTCTTCCGCATTCTGGACACATTCTGTAGGCATGACCCCATTATCCACAGTAACTGCCAGTGCATCCTCTGCCACTTCTTTTGCAATTAAGGCCAGTAATGTGCTGTCAGCTCCACCGGAGAATGCAACAACCACATGTTTCCCGTGAAGATAATCCCTTAATTTATCCATCTTTACTTTGATATCCATAAAATATCACGTTAATTCCTGAATAATTCCTGAATTCCAGTATTATGCTCAATTTCAGGATTATAGTTAATTCCAGTATTATATTCGCTTAATATATAGTAATTCCAGTATTATATTCACCTAATCTCAATAAAAATGTGGAAAACATTTTAAAGAACCTTAAACCATGTTTTTAATGTACTCTAACACTTTTCGGGCATCTTCTGCCTTAACATCAACTTGGTTTTTGTCTAAAAAATCTTCAAGTTTCTGAATTTTATCTTCTTCCAGGCCAGAATCCTTTAAAACACGAGGATATGTTCTTTGAGGATAATAAATATTTTTAGCAGTTTGGTACAGTGTTTCAACATCAGTGGCGGTGATTATACCCTCTTTTTCTGCCATTTCGAAGTTGTGATTCATACTCACCAGGGCTTCACAAAGAAGTTCATGAGTCACTGGATTAAAAACAATGGCCACATCATCATCAGATTCAATTAATCCATCTCGATACTTCTGGTAAACAGTTCCGATTCCGATCATACCAGCGTAGTCCAGTTCGGCTGATCTAAGGGCCCCCATACTGGACCCTCCCACCACTTTAATACCAGCTTCCAGAGCTTTGAGTATCTCCCGGTGGGAAACAGCAGGTTTTTGGTAGAAAACACCATCAATTATCCCGATGATATCTGGAGGGTCGTTTAAAAGAATGGTCACATCATCTCTAGCCACGGGGGAATGATACTCCGCATCCAAAATTTTTTGAGCCTCTTTTAATGGTAGTGAAGGGCCTATAAATACCACAATTCTTTTTTTATCCAAATTACCACCAGATAATATGTTATTAGAATTTTATACTTTTTGTAAATTCAGAACAATGCAACTAGTCTTATTTTTTATCTTATATTTTAGATTCTTATATTTTAGATTAGATTCTTATATTCTAGAGTATAATAATACTCTTTCCAAGCAATTAAAGTACCTTTTTCCAGATATTCTATTGCCTTAATAATGGATATAATTCGATTTGGACATAATAATAAATGAATAAAATCAGAACAGCCCAATAATATTTAAAATAAAGTTATAATATGTTAAATATAGTTATAATATGTTAATATAGTTATAAATGCGCTAATCTTTAAGGGAATTTAACCAAGTAGATTAAAAAAAAAAGGATCTTACCTTATTTTGGTAATTGGAGCTTGACCAGTAATCTCGGAGTGTAATTGTATGATTTTAGGTATGGATGGATGGTTTTCTCCCAGGTTTTTTCTCCATTTTCTTATTACAAAATCTAAATCAACTTCTTGAGTACCGTGTATGAGGTTGTCAGCATGCGCCACCACTTTTTCCTCTAAAGTAAGAGGAATATAATCTTTAGGAGGTAATCCTAAGATTAAAGCTTCATTTTTAGTGATTCCTGCCCCAATGTGTCTTTCCACAATGTTAACCACTTCCAGAGGGAATCCTCTGCTTTTGAGTATTTCTGCCCCTACAATGGCATGATCTATTCCGTGGGTCCTGGAACGGCCAACATCATGGAGAATGGCTCCTGTTTTAACCAGTTCAAGGTCCACATCCAATTCAAAATCGGTTACCAGTTTGATTGCCTTTGAAAGGACTGCCTGGGAGTGTTCAATCACAAAATAAGGGCAGTTAAATTCTTCTAAAATAGCAGTAGATGTAGATTCATTTAAAATCAAGTATTCACCTATTTTTGGTGTAATAAAATCATTATGAGCAAAAAAAATCATTACCCATAAGTAAAGTTTAGGGTTATTTGTGGATTTTTTTAGTTCATAGGTTTAATTTAAAGTGAGGAATGTGTATTCTGGAAAAAAACACCCCACTAAAATACGTTTTAGATAAACGTTAGATGAATTTGAGGAATGGAATATTAGGAAAAATATTAACTCATTTTTTCCTTTAATTCCTTTAGTTCCGTTATGATTGAGGAATTATCCTGGAACTCCATGTTGGTGTTGCAGTCCGGGCATATGAAGTTTCTTTCAGAAGCTTCTTCAAAGTTGTATCTACACCCATTGGGACAGACAAAAAACATGTTATCTTCTTCATATTCCAGAGATTGATGAATTTCACGGGAGATTTTATCAAATTTATCGGATATGATCTCTGCGATTTTCTCTTCTTCAAATTTCCAGCTGTAGGTATACCATTGAGTTTCAGGATCCTTACTCCTCTTATAACTGGCCACACCTGCATCGTATAGTTTATATAATATCCTTCTTACAATGTTAAGTCGAATTTCAGTTTCCTCTGCAATTTCCTCATCAGTTGTTTTTCCATTCAATAAACATTGAATAATGGGGATGCTATTCTCATCATCTTTAGTAACATCAATGAGAATCTCCTGCACGTTAGGATCTGCAAGCATCGCGTTTCCTCCTTCCTGTTTTGACATTTTTAGCAGCTCTTGTATTTCAGATCATTAAGTTCTATTTCTGGTAATAATATAAGTTCTGGATCATTAAGTTCTAGTTCAGGTCAATAACATAAGTTCTGGGTCATAAGTTCAAGCATTTAATCTCCTCACACGGAGAGAAAGAAATCAATCATAAAATGGATATGTCAAATCAAGCTATACTAATAATTATCACCCGCCTTGGTGTGAATTAGCCGCCGAATCTGAAAAGTTAAAATGACTCTTTCCGCCTCAATAAAAGACCCTTTCGTGTTATTAACAATAATATGTCTTAACTAGCGTTTTTTGAAATAGAGCTATGTATATTGGGTGTTAAAAATATCTTGGGTTAACTATCTATATGGACCAAGATAGTATTTATATTTTTTTAATGACCCTCCTTAAAACCAAAATCAACATAATTCTGGTTTAATAAAAGAGTAGAAAATCATTTATCATGCTTTTCGAACTATTACTGCAGGTGTGTGAGTTATTGAATCAAGCATACCTATGGTTATATTATTAACGTCCCCTTCAAGTAGTTGTTGCATATCATAAACTGTTTCCATGTTGTTTTCATGAATTTTCTGACATTCTTCCGCTGCCCTGGCGATCTGAAGAATTTCATCAAGGTCATGTTCTTTGGAAACACCCAGCGGGGTGGGACCCACTATGTGTCCCAATCGACCTAATAAATAGCCAAAAAGTCCCAAATCATTCCTGATATTAGATATAGAAATTGGGAGAGATGTGAATTTTGTTTTTCTAATTTGATAAGTTGCATCAGTATCAATAACCATCACAGTTACATTTTTACCTGATATACCCTGAATTTTCCGGGTAATTTCCTCTGAAAGGGTCTGAGGATCATCAGGTAATAACGAGACACAAGTTCCAGGGGCATTGCTCAGATCCACACCTGCCTCAGAAGCCGGTTTCAAAGCATGTTTCCAACCATAATAATGTAATATGACTTGTTTATGAGAACGAGCCTCAGGAGGGAGTCTTCGGAGGTTTTTGATGGTTCTTTCTTTTATACCCAGTAATGGGCCAAAGAGGTATCCCCATAAATATTTAGACCATATGTCTGCCAGGATATATGAACTGATGGAAGGTTTAAATTCAGCTTCATCCACCAATCTCCCCTGAGATACGGCTAATGGGGTTTCAGAGATTACTAAAAAATCCCCATCCTCCAGGAGATTTACGGCATTGTTAATGATGACATCATAGGGTTCTCCAGGTTTAATATAACCCGTGCTAATAGATATTAACTTATAACAGTTTTTTCCTTCGGAATATTCCACATATCCCTGTTTTTGATAAGATTCATGTTTTGTATGGTTCATAATATCGTAAAATAAGGAAAGAAAAATTTGAAGTTGAGGTAGTTTAAATTCGAAATTCGCCAGTTAACAGGGGTTTAGTTGATAATGCAGTTTATTTGATACCAGTTAGTTAATAAAAAGATTATCCTTTAACTGGAGGTGCCCATACCTTAAGATCAATTCCCTCAATGATTGCTCTTCTACCTTCCAGTTGGACCACTACACCGGAGTGGACTTTCTGCATCATACAGTGATATGGCAAGAATCGGACTGTTTCACCTACCCTTGGTAATTCACCTTCAATAATTCCCTCAAATCCACCTACCATGCACACTCCCACATCTTTAAATTCAAATTCAACCTCTGAATCCAGACGGTGGCAGGGGCCAATCATATGGACAGTTATTAATCCATGGTTTTCATCCAAAACTCGGGCGAAATGGATAATTGGACAACCCAGAGGACGGTACCTTATGATTTCACCGGGTTTTATCTCTTCCCTGGTGAAAGGGTAAAGAGTTTCTCTGCATGATTCTTCCTCGGGGAGAGGTTTGAGTATGATATCTGCTTCATATCCATCTAAAACTCCCACGATTTTCTCTTTTTCTGGGATCACTTTGGTTTCTTTCAGTATTTCCTTAAGTTTAGCCAGATCATCCTGAAACATTTCCTGGTACATGAAACGGCACTTTTCAAGTGGTGCTCGTTTCCTGATGAGTGCTCCTGCAAATTCATCACAGCGGGCATATCCACATATGCCACAGTTATACCCCGGAAGCAACATCAAAATCTTGTTCTTCTGAGCAATATCAATGGGAACTTTACTCATTATATAACACCTGATAATTGATTATTTGACAAAAATTATCCATAAATTGGGAGGGCAAATCATCTAATATTATTAATTTTAATATTAGTACCTTATATTCTCCTAATTGCTTATTCTCCTTCATAACTTTGGAATCCATCGATACGACGCAGTATACCACGGTGGTATTTCTTGTTAACCTTGGTCTCCCCCACACAAAGGGTACAAACTGCCAGGGGTGCGGAGTGTCGTAGTTTTTCACCTTCCAAGGTGATCTCCTGTGAATTTACGATCTCATCAGCTAATTCAGCACATCCCTGGCCGCTTAAACCATTGGCTTCTATGATTTTACAGTTAGGGTTGACTTCTAAAATCCTTTCCCGGAATATTTCCCTTTCAGCCTGGGAGATCATGTCGCCTTTTGTGATCACTGCTATATCCGCCGTGCTCAAAAATGGTCCTACCTTGAGGGGCGTGTTTGGACCACTGGTGGCATCTATAACACAGACTCCCAGAGAATTCACAGTGAAAGGTGCGCAACGATGGCATAATCCTGCTGTTTCAACCACTAATATTTCGGACTGGTTTTCATCGGCCCAATCAACCATTTCTTCCAGATTGTAGATGGCATAGTGATCAGGGCACATGTCCATTGATAGTCCCACCTTGGTGGGTACTCCTATTTTGGCAAATTTTTTATCATCATCAGTGTAGAGGCAGTCGATTTTCACCACAGCTGATTTTAATCCCATTTCATTTAAACTGCGTAGAGCATGAATTAGAACTGCAGTTTTTCCAGAACCAGGTGTTCCGGCAACTATTACCATTCTCATGAAAAATCCCCGTTTTTTGTGTAATTATAATTTGTTTTTAATTCGAATTTCTATTTTTAAAGTTTAAATCCAGAGTCATATTATCAATTCAATTTATTATGCAATTCCAGATTTTGTTCACACTTCCAGATATTTATTCACAATTTTAGATCTTCAATTGCAATATCTTGGATAATTTCCCCATTACGGACTTTATCACGTAAATTTAGCATTAACTCATCTATCTTATTTAATTTTTTAGATATTGCTTTTTCTTCTTCACTGGTGGCTATTACGGTCTGCATTCCACCATTTTTCATTACAATTCGTTTATCCGTCATCAGGGCCAGTACCGGGTCATGGGTTACCACCATCACAACTTTACCATGACCTGCCAGTGCTTCCAGGGCGTCGTGTTTACGGATTCCTGCATTTTCTATTTCATCAATGAGGACAATGGGGGAATTACTGATTATGGCCACATCTGCAACCATAAGGGCTCTTGATTGACCTCCACTTAATATGGTAAGGTCATGGTCCTTTTTTATGGGTTCTCCGGTTAATGTGTTGGCCAGATCAATAACTGCATTTACACATTTACTGCTGGCTCCACGACACTTAGCATGTAGACTTAAAAAGTCCCCCACACTCATGTCTGCCAGAAAATTCATGTTTTGGGATAGCTGGGCCACCATTTTCTTTCGGGGATTGGTTCGATCCTCATAGCTGGGTTCTTCACCGTTGACCAGAATCTTTCTCCGTGAGAATGTGTCCTCCTGGGAGAGTTGTTCAATATCACCAATGAGAGAGCTTTTACCACTTCCAGTGGGTCCCACAACTCCAAATATTTCACCCCTCTTTATTACGACTTTCTTAACTGGTTCATCATTTTCCTGCTTATCAAAACCGCCTAAAATAGTTATCTCTTCTATCATCCCAGATTCACCTTTCCTAAAGTGTCTCCTCTGAGTCCCAATCGCATGGTTTCCAGGGCTGTGATTTCATCAGGAGGGATATTGCCTAAATTAACATTGGCTCCGAACTTTAGAATGAAATATGCTTGCTGATTTTTCTGGGGAGCTTCCCATATTATTTTATCTATATCAGCACCTTCACTCAGTATCTTTAACTCATCTTCCTTGACTGCTCCCTGATCATCAAAAAGGCCTATTCCTTTTCCCCCTTCCCTGGCTTCCATTAAAACCAGGTCAGCACCAGATTTCAGGTCCTGATTAACCAATTCAAGACGATCATTTGCAGTTAATAGATTGTCCTTCTCAGGATCCTTTTTTCCCACTTCGGTTATGGTCAAAAATCCCCTGTCTTTCACAATGGAGATTATATCTGCCCTTTCTTCTGGGGAAATTTCAATGGTTCCATCTGATATCTCCACTGCACCAAATCCCAGTTTATCTGCTTCATCCAAAAATTCATCAAACTTATTTTGGAGATAGGCAATTTCAAACAGGGTCCCACCGGGATAAGGGTTAATTTCATAAGAACGATAAATTTCCACCTTCTCCTTGATCATTTCCCTGTTGTGGATGGCAGAGGTCCCCCAACCAAATTTGGCCAGATCAACATACCTTCCCGAAATTTCAAGGATATCTATGAGGGAAACCGGGCCAATTCCCTTATCTAACATCATAGTAATCCCGGTTCCAGTTTTAGGGTTGCGCTGAGGGGTGAGAAAATCAAAAGCATTCATAAACATCACGGCTTTTTAAACAATTTAATAGGTTTAATAAGAGTCTTAATTTAAACACTCATTAAACTTTACTTTTATTTGAATTTTTACTCCATATATTTAAATTAAATTCAAATACATATCTCATGATCGATTTATTTACATGAAGATTTTTACCTTGATTTTAATAGTTCATAAACAATTGTATCACATATGTAAATAGTCGTTTATATTTAAAGTATTTTAAAGACCATACTTTAACAGCATAAAATAAAATAGCAGAAAAAACATTGTTAAACCAAATTCATCTTGTAATATATAATGGGATAATTAAGTATAATGGGTTAATTAGGTTAAATTTCCGTTAAATCATTTACTAAAATATAAACCTACTTACTGAAATAAGCTCCTTAATAAAATTAGAATTATTTGAATTTAAATTTGAATTAATAGTGCAGACTGAATTAATACAGCATTAATAAATTCATAAAATTAACTACAGACTTACCTATTCATTTCATGAAAATACACTACTATGTTAGGAGGGTAAATTATGGAAAAAAAGATCGTTTACTTCGAAAAACCGGGTGCAGAAAATACAGATAAAGTAATAGAACTGGTCAAAGAAAGGAAAGAGGAACTGGGAATTGAAAATATTGTGGTAGCCTCAGTATCAGGGTTAACCAGTGTTAAAGTTTTAGAAAGTATACCCAATGCACAGATAGTTAGCATCACCCATCACGCTGGATTCAGAGGGGGAGATGACCTGGAACTTGATCCTGAACATACCAAAAAACTGGAAGATGCAGGCGTACCAATATACATAGGATCCCACTCCCTCAGTGGTGTGGGAAGGGGTATAAGTAATAAATTTGGAGGTATAACTCCTGTAGAAATTATAGCAGGCACATTACGGCTATTTTCACAAGGAGTGAAAGTTTGTGTGGAAATCAGCATTATGGCTGCCGACGCAGGACTCTTACCCACAGATAAAGAAGTTATAGCCATAGGTGGTACTGCTAATGGTGTGGATACAGCTGTGGTTTTGAAGCCAGCACACATGGGTAACTTCTTTGACCTAAAGATAAATGAAATCATTGCTATGCCCCGACCTTAAGGTCTGGTGATTCCAACTGGTGATGTTGCCCCCCACTGGTTCGATTGTCAGAGTTGTGAAATGGGTGAGTTCACAATCACTTCATGGTTGGATGTTGTAGATGATCTTTGGATATTAGTCATAAATTCTTTACTTGGTGGTAAATTATTGGTTAAAAAACCGTTGCTTTTAAATATAAGTTAGTACAATAACACATTTAAGATAACCAACATTTACTGTGGGGGTAGAGATTGAAATCTATTATAGACAATACCATAAAGGAATCCGAAAAAAGAAGGGATAGAAAGACATCCGAAGAGCGTCGTGGATATGATAGTAGCATCGACCAAGAGTTAGAAGAGATCATTCATCGAAGTCGAGCTAAGATCTGTGTGGTTGGAACTGGAGGAGGTGGAAACAACACCGTTTCCAGATTAACTGAGATCGGTATTGAAGGCGCCGAAACCATTTCTATGAACACTGATGCTCAGGATCTGTTCTACTCAGTCGCCGATAAAAAGATATTAATTGGTAGAAGTACCTGCGGTGGACTGGGTGCCGGAGGCATGCCCGAAGTCGGAGAAGAATGCGCAGAAGAAAGTGACGAAGAAATAAAGGAAAAACTCGATGGAGCAGACATGGTCTTTGTGACCTGTGGTATGGGTGGTGGAACTGGAACCGGTTCTGCACCAGTCATTGCCAAAATGGCCAAGAAGATCGGTGCTCTGACCATTGCCGTGGCTACCATGCCCTTCAGTGCAGAGGGACTTCGTCGCAGGGAAAACGCAGAAAAAGGACTGGAAAAACTCCAGAGCGCTGCGGATACCGTCATTGTCATCCCTAACGATAAACTCCTGGAAGTAGCTCCCAACCTGCCTATTAATAAGGCATTCATGGTTGCTGACGAACTCCTGGGAAGGGCAGTTAAGGGAATAACCGAGCTCATCACCAAACCCGGACTGGTTAGTCTGGATTTTGCTGATATTCGGAGCATTATGATGGGATCAGGTATGGCCATGATTGGTATGGGTGAATCAGACTCAGGAGACCGAGCCATAGAATCCGTACACGAAGCTTTAAACAGCCCACTTCTGGACCTGGACATCTCCAATGCCAAAGGAGCACTGATAAACATTTCAGGAAGCTCTGATTTGACCTTAAACGAAGCTGAAAAGGTAGTGCAGATTGTAGCCGATGAACTGGACCCTGATGCTAACATCATCTGGGGTACCCAGATCCAGGAAGAACTTCAGAACACCATACGCACCACTATTGTAGTGGCAGGAGTCAAATCACCATACATATTTGGCATACATGGTGAACCAGAATACATTGAAGAAAGACAAAAAGAAAAAGTACCAGAATCCTCCCTAGAAGAATTCATCGACGGTGTTTTTTAAAAAAATCCTTTCTAAAAGGGGAAGTTATTGATTAGGGAGTATAATCTTTCTTTAACCCCCCAACAGTAACCCTAGTCTGTTTCCTCTTCCCCATGCAAAGGTTTATATGCCCAGAGGGCAATAACCTATTTTTAATATCATCTAAATTTTTTACCTTCTCCTTCTATTGATAACTATGTGAAGTGGGATTTTTATGAATTTAAACAAAGAATCAGTGGCAAGTTTTATAAGACAGTGCCAGAGAGTGTTAAAAGTCTCTAAAAAGCCAGATAGAGAAGAGTACATAAATGTGGCCAAAGTAACCGGTATTGGAATTATCCTGATTGGAGTTATCGGTTTTATTATAAGTATAGTTGGTCAGCTCATTCAAGGTACTGGATAAAACTTGGCAGGTTAGTGATAGTTTTGATCTATGCAATAAGAACCCTGGTTGGCCAGGAAAAAAACGTGGCCAGAATAATAGCCAGGAATGTTAAAGACAGTGGGATTGGAGTGAGCGCAGTGCTGGTTCCAGAAAGCTTACGTGGATATATCTTAGTTGAATCATCCACCAAGCTGGATCTGCAGAACCCTGCATTTAAAGTGCCTCATATGAAAGGAGCCATCGAAGGAGACATCCCATACGAAGAGATAAAAAGCTTTTTAAAGCCGGAACCAATAATAGCTTCCATACAGAAGGGAAGTATTGTGGAACTGATATCCGGACCATTTAAAGGTGAAAAAGCCAAAGTGGTCCGTATTGATGAATCCAGAGAAGATGTGGTTCTGGAACTTATTGAAGCAGCAGTTCCTATCCCAGTTACAGTTAAAGGTGATCAAATTAGATTAATACAGAAGGAGGCAGATTAATGGCAAAAGAAACCGTTGAAATATTAATAGATGGCGGTAAAGCCACTCCCGGCCCACCATTAGGTCCGGCTATTGGACCCCTGGGCATCAACATGATGCAAGTGGTGGAGCAGATTAACCAGAAAACAGCAGATTTCGAAGGCATGAAAGTACCAGTGAAGGTTATAGTTGATACCTCCAGCAAAGAGTTCGAGGTTACAGTAGGAACACCACCAACTACCGCACTGATCATGGATGAATTGAAGATAGAGAAAGGCTCCCAAGATCCTGGAACAGACAAAGTAGCTGATCTAAAAATAGAACAGGCACTTAAAGTCGCCAGGATGAAGTTCGATGCTCTTCTTTCAGCAGATTTCAAAAATGCCACCAAAGAAGTTGTAGGTACCTGTGTAAGTATGGGTATCACTGTGGAAGGTAAAGATCCACGGGAAGTGCAAAAAGAAATCAGTCAGGGTGTCTACGACCAACAGTTAGTAGAAAACGCCTGATTTTAAATATTTTGATTTATAATTATAATTTTGTGACAATATTATATCACAAATTATATCTTAAAAAAACAAACACGACAGAAAGACACACAATAAATCCAACCATTAGATTGAACTTTTCACAACAGAAGAGTTCGGAGGAATTTACGTGAAACAAGAGATCTTAGAAGCGGTGAAGAAGGCTAAGGAGCAATCCAAGCCGAGAAACTTCACACAATCCGTTGATGTGGTCATTACCATCAAGGATTTAGACGTGAAAAAACCTGAAAACCGCATAGACGAGGAAGTTCTTCTCCCTAATGGACGAGGTAAAGATGTGAAGATCGCCTTTATTGCCGACGGCGAACTGGCCCTACTGGCCAAAAACGCCGGAGCAGACCTGGTGATCAACAAAGAAGAACTGCAAGAAATGGGCAAAGACCGTAAAGGTGCCAAGAAGATTGCCAACCGGCAAGATTTCTTCGTGGCTCAAGCCGATATGATGCCCCTGGTAGGAAGATTCCTGGGACCAGTACTGGGACCACGGAAGAAAATGCCAAAACCAGTTCCAGCTAACATCAAACCCGAACCCATAATGGAGAGGCTTAAAAGCACAGTAAAAGTGAGAATAAAAGACCAGGCCGTTATACAGGCATTAGTCGGCACACAAGATATGGATGATGAGCTCATAGCCGCCAACATCGAAGCTGTTCTAGTAGTGCTGGATCAGAAACTGGAGAAAGGGCGCAATCAGATAAAATCCATGTACGTGAAAACCACCATGGGTCCTGTAGCGAGGGTGATATAAATGTCACATGTAGCCGAATGGAAAAAGGAAGAGGTTAAAGAGATCAAAGACCTGATCGAAAGCCACCCTGTAGTGGGAATGGCAGATCTTTCCGATATACCAGCCCCTCAGCTTCAAAAGATGCGTCAGAGCTTACGTGGAAGCGCTAAGCTCAAGATGTCCAGGAAGACCCTGATGGATCTGGCCCTAAATGACTCAGCAAAATCCAGTGTCAAAGTGCTCGTAGATCATATGGATGGTCAACCAGCTTTAATATTCACAGATATGAATCCTTTTAAGCTCTACAAAATCTTAGAAGAAAGCAAAACTCCAGCCCCTGCAAGGGCAGGGAGCACAGCCATCGCAGATATTGTAGTGCCTAAAGGTGATACTGGTTTCATGCCAGGCCCCATACTGGGAGAACTGCAGAAAATCGGTATCCCTGCCAAGATAGAAAAGGGTAAAATAGTTATAACTGAAGACAAAACCATAGTTGCAGAAGGAGATGTGATCTCACGTGACGTGGCCGGCATGCTGACCCGTCTGGATATCTATCCCATGGAAGTGGGAATCAACCTTAAAGCAGCTTATGAAGATGAAACAGTTTACACCTCTGACGTCCTATTCATAGATGAGGATAAAACCCTATCTGACATACAGAAAGCATACACTCAGGCACTGAACCTTTCAGTGAATGCAGTGGTGTTCAACAGTGTATCAACCCCTGTCATCATATCCAAAGCAGCAGGAGACGCACTGAACCTGGCTTTCAATGCAGAAGTATTAACCTCCAAAACAACTGACCTTTTACTGGCCAAGGCCTACTCTCAGATGCTGGCTGTAGCCTCTGAAGCATCAGCACAAAACGCAGACTCTCTTGATGATGAGCTTCGCGAAAAACTGAATGCAACTGCAAGTGCAGCAGAAGTTAAACCAGCTGAAGAAGAGAAAAAGGAAGAAGAGGAAGAAGAGGAAGAAGATAACGAAGAGGATGCAGCCGCTGGTTTAGGTGCTCTCTTCGGATGATCAGTAATTCAATTGATTATAAAAATAATTTAATTGAATAAAACTCGGTAATGAATTGAAAATCGATTCACGAGGTTTAAAGTTAAAAAATAGGATATAATTTGAGGTGATCTCATGGAATACATATACGCAGCAATGTTATTGCACACAGCAGGTCAGGAAATTAATGAAGCAAGTGTAAAGAAAGTCTTAGAAGCAGCAGGTTCAGAAGCAGACGATGCAAGGGTAAAAGCACTAATCGCAGCCCTAGAAGACGTTGACATCGAAGAAGCTATTGAAAAAACCGCTGTAGCAGCCGCTCCAGCAGCAGCCGCTCCAGCAGCAGCCGCAGAAGCTGAAGAAGAAGCTGAAGAAGAGGAAGACGAAGAAGAAGCTGAAGAAGAAGCTGCCGCCGGTCTCGGCGCACTCTTCGGATAAACACTTCAAAAGCCATAAGCCCCCCGGCTTTTTGGCTTTTTAAATATTTTTTTTACCTTACTAATCATACTTTAATCAATATTAATAATTATGTATTGATTAAACTTATATCTCATCAAAGGCAAACAAAGTTTATATTATAATATAAGCTCAAATAAGGTAAATATACCCATATTTATAAATATATCCTTATTTTTACGCTTACAATAAATTTTTAAGAAATTCTATTGATGATTATTATGTCTGTCCAGTTGGAAAAACTTGGTTACACCAAAAAAACTTGTAAAACCTGTGGAAATGATTTTTGGTCCATAGGTGAACGTGAAACATGTGGCGATGCCCCCTGTGATGAATATCAGTTCATTGGAAATCCAGCCACACCACAAAAATATGATTTATTCTCAATCCAGGATCTTTTCATACGCTTCTTCCAGGAAAGGGGCCACACACCCATCAGGAGATATCCTGTACTTGCTAAACGTTGGCGAGATGATGTTTTCCTGGTTGGAGCATCCATCTACAACTTCCAGCCATGGGTAACCTCTGGACAGACAAAACCTCCAGCTAATCCTCTGGTAATATCTCAACCATCCATTCGCTTGAACGACGTGGATAATGTGGGGCGAACCGGTAGACACATGACCTGCTTTACCATGGGAGCACACCACGCCTTTAATTCTCCTGATGATGAAATTTACTGGAAAGATGAGACTGTAAAGTACTGTCATGATTTCATCACTCATCTGGGAATAAATGGAGAAGAGATCACCTTCATTGAGTCATGGTGGGAAGGCGGAGGTAACTCTGGACCCTGTTATGAAGTTTGCGTGAGGGGAGTGGAACTGGCCACCCTGGTTTTCATTCAGTACCGTACCTTACCAGGAGGGGAAAAGGAAGAAATACCCCTGAAGATAGTGGATACTGGCTACGGACTGGAAAGGTTCGCCTGGATAAGCCAGGGCACACCCACTGCCTATGATGCATCATTTGGACCAGTTATAAAAGAACTTCAGGAAATGGCCGGTGTTGAACTTAACCATCGTATCCTGGGTGAAAACGCCCAGGTAGCAGGGATGATGGACATTGAGGACATTGCTGATTTGAAAGTACTGCGCAGCAGGGTGGCTGAGAGATTGGGAATCACCGTAGACGAGCTGAAAGAAGCCACCGAACCCATGGAAGCCATTTATGTTATTGCTGATCACACCAGATGCTTGGCCTTTATGCTGGCCGATGGAGTTATACCCTCCAATGTTAAAGAAGGATACCTGGCCCGTTTAATCCTCCGCCGAACCATACGATTCATAAAAAAATTGGGGCTCAAAGAGTCATTGGGAGATATCATGAGTATTCAGTTGAACTTTCTCTCCCAGACCTATCCTGAGATCCGTAACCACCAGGAGCACATTTTAAGGGTAATTGAACTTGAAGAAAAAAGATATGGTAAAACCATTCGAAAAGGACATCAGATGGTTAAAAAAAGTATCAAATACCTTAAAAAGGATAATACGGATGAAATGCCCCTGGACATGCTCATTAAACTCTACGATTCCCAGGGACTGCCCCCTGAAACTGTGGAAGAAGTGGCCCGGGAACTGGACTTCACCGTGAATGTACCGGACAATTTCTACACCTTGGTGGCAGCCGAGCACTCCGAGGAATCTGTGGAAGAAAAAGTACCAGTTGAACTGGACTTCCCGGAAACCAGTCTCATGTTCTACGATGACCCCCAGCAAACAGAATTCACAGCCCGGTACCTGGGATCCTACCAGAACAACATCATACTGGATCAAACCATGTTCTACCCTGAAGGAGGAGGACAACCCTCAGATACCGGTTACCTGGATACTGGTGAAGAAAAAATCAGGGTCTTACATGCTGAAAAGCTGAATGGAATTGTTTTACATCGTGTGGAAGAGGAGAAACTGGAAAAACTCAAACACCGCACCGGGTCTACCCTTAAAGGAAAAATTGACTGGAACCGCAGAATTGCACTGGCCCGTAACCACACCGCAACTCACCTTCTGGTGGCAGCAGCCCGTAAAGTTCTGGGAGACCATATCTGGCAGGCAGGAGCACAAAAAGGTGTTAAAAAGTCCAGAATAGACCTGTCACATTACCAGCGTATCAGTGAAGAAGAACTTCACCAGATCGAGCTTATTGCCAACCAGTGGGTGATGGATAACATTCACCTCCAGACCCAGTGGATGGATCGTACCGATGCCGAGAAAAAATATGGATTCATACTGTACCAGGGCGGAGTGGTACCCGGAACAAGTATCAGGGTAGTTCAGATCCCGGGTGTGGATGTGCAGGCATGTGCAGGTACACACTGCGAATATACCGGACAAATAGGTCTGGTGAAGGTTAATAGGACCGAAAGGATCCAGGATGGAGTAGAACGCCTGGAATTCTCTGCTGGTGTTGCAGCAGTAGAATCAATGCAGAACAATGATGCACTCCTACATGAAAGTGCTGCCGTGTTTAAAGTTGAGGCTAATCAGCTTCCCAAGACCAGTGAAAGGTTCTTCACTGAATGGAAAGCCTTTAAGAATGATATTAAACGTTTGCAAAAGCAGGTTGCTGAGCTTAAAACAGAATCCCTAATTAACCAGACCGAAGAAATCAATTCCCTATCCTTTTTATCAGATAAAGTGGATGCAGATATTGGTGAACTGGTTAAAATGGTCACCCAACTCACCGATGATGGAGGAGTAGATCTGGTCGTTCTGGGTAACGCGGAAGGTAAAATTGCCGGTGCTGCATCCAAAAAAGCCATAGATAAGGGAATTAAAATCAATGAGATCATCAAGGAAGCTGCTGCCATTATGGGTGGTGGGGGCGGTGGAAGACCTAACCTGGCCCAGGGAGCCGGGAAAAACGGAGAGAAAATCTCTGAAGCCCTTGAATCTGTACGCACTGCTGTGAAGGACAGGCTGGCCCAGAAAAATCTTAATGGATTTTGAGGAAATGAACTTAAACGTTATTAAATCCATTAAACGTTATAAAATTCAACAAATCAACTTTAAAGGTGTTTTACTGGAATTTTACAGGTGAATTTAATTGAAAAAAAGCATTCACGATATAAACCAGAAAATTAAAAACGGTGAAGCCACCATCCTCACTGCCGAGGAAGTAACCCGTCTGGTTATAGATGGTGAAGAACCTACAGTGGAAGAGGTTGACGTGGTAACCACCGGTACCTGTGGTATCATGTCCGGAACTGCAGCCATATTCCATTTACCAGTTTCAGAACCCGGGTCATTCAAGAAAGCCCGGAAAATCACATTAAATGGTGTTCCAGGATTCCCTGGACCATGTCCCAACGAATGGTTGGGTTCTGTGGATCTCATGGTTTACGGAACTTCCCACAGCATCACCGATCCCCAGTACGGTGGGGGATTCCTGTTTAAGGACCTTCTCCGTGGCGAAGAAATTAAAATAGAAGTAGAAGACATAGATGGAAATATCCTGAAATCATCGGCCACTTTGGATGATTTTGGAACTGCACAAATGATTGGAACCAGATTTGCCTTTAAAAATTACACTGCATTTATAAATCCCACTTCCAAACCAGTTTCATCCATATTCAACGCAGTGGACATGGATGGGCCTTTTAAGGGGATTTCATTCTCGGGTTGTGGTGAGCTTAACCCACTCCAGAACGATCCACAGCTAAATTCTATTCAGAAGGGAACTCGTTTGCTTATAAATAACTCTGAAGGATTGTTCATTGGCCCTGGGACTCGTAGCAGTCCTGAAAAACCAAATATGATGATAACTGCAGATATGAAGGATATGGATCCCCATTACTTGGGTGGTTTCCGTACTGGTGCCGGGCCAGAGGTTTACAACAGTGTGGCCACTGCCATACCCATCCTTGATGATGAAATTCTCAGGAAAACCTTCATCAAAAATGAAGACATTCTTTTGCCAGTTGCAGATATCAGGGGCCGACACAGTGTCCTGAGCCAGACCACCTACCAAGTGTGGAGAAATGTTGATGAGAGACCCTCCTATGAGAAGGAACTTTGTCAAAATTGCCAGACCTGTCTGGTTGAGGAAAGATGCCCCACCAGGGCATTCCAGAATCATGACCTGAATCCAGTTCGGTGTTTCGGTTGTGGAATGTGCGCCTACTCCTGCCCCTTCGGAACATTCCAGATGAAACGGGGACAGGTCCATATGGACTGGGAAGGAGAGGTAAAAGAGTTAGAAGTGAGCTGCCGCCAGTCGGATATTAAACGAGCCCGTGAACTGGCCAGAGAACTTAAAAACAGGATTGAAAGAGGAGAATTTTTACTGAACAACCTTTAATTCATCCTATCCCTATTTTTTCTATTATTCTTACCATTTTTCTTTCATATGTTCTATAATTCTTCAGATATTCCCCTAATTTTCCAGTATTATCATAATTAGTATCTAGATTAATCTAGATTATTATTTTAGATCATTATTCAAATATCCAGATCATTATTCAAATTAGATTATATTCAAATTAGATCATTATTCAATCGATAAGATAATTTGGAGTATTTCATCAGTTATTGAATCCCTATTCTTTAGGTTTATATCAAAAATCATTGCATCTTCCCTATTTTTTACCTTTAAAATAAATGGGTGTTTGGATCGCTGGTGAATGACTGCAATAACTGGTTTCTGGCTTTCCATTACTTCCCATACTGTCTGGGAAAATGAACTACTGGCCAGTTCCATAGGTGCAATTTCATCAATAAAAATGTAATCTGATGTTTTTAGAGCATTTTTCAAAGCCAAAACACCAATATCATTAATATCATCTAAATTAACCTTATATTTACCCACAGTTGGACCTTTGGTATTATGTGTGCTTGCCAGGACTCCTTGCTGCATGGAAGCTATGTCAATAATGTTAAAACCAGTTCGCTTACCCTCTTCTCGTATTTCAGGACAGTACATTCCACCAGTAGAATAACCCCGATCCTCAATTTTCTTTTTAATTTTATTCAAGAGGGTGGTTTTACCAACACCCGGCGGACCAGTTATTAAAACATTCATCATGACCACAATGATTTTTATTCATGGAATTTTATTCATTAAATTTTCATTTCAAAAAAAAAAGGTACTATTCCATTTCTAAAAATAAAAAAATGAGTGAAATGCTAAATTAAATTCTGGATTTTGGCTGAGAAGAAAATGAATCCCATTACCAGACCCATAATCAAGGCCAATATCAAAAATAGGATAACGGTTCTCCATATGGAACCCTTTTTTTCTTCAGTTGGGTAATATGCATCCAGATCATATCCTCTTCTCACAGGCTTACCCTTCTTATGGTAATTTTCCTGATTGTAGTTCGGTTTATAACCTTTATTTTTCTTATATTTACTATCGTAGCCGCTATCCCCCTCATATTTTTTATTATAGCTCTTCTTTTTACGATATGGTTTATCATAACCTTTATTATAACCCTTTTCTGGATCATGGTCTTTCTTGTAACTTTTATCACCATCATAATCCTGATTGCGAGATTCATCAGATTTGTACTGATTATAGTTACGCTTTTGACCATATTCACGATTAGGACCCTCATCCGGATTTTCTAGATTATCTCTACTCCCCTCATCCTTATTTTGATTATAATCATCATAGGGATCTTTATCATAATCATCCCAATTTTGATATGGTTCTTTTTGATGTGTATCCCGGGAAAGGTCATCCTCTTCCAGATAATAGGGTTCTCTTGAGCTTTCATTCTCTTTCAGGTATCCTCCACTCAGATATTTATCCTTCAGAGGTTTGTGCCCAGAGTCAAATATGTCCCGACCACAGTTAGGACAGTAACTCTTGCCCTTCCCTATTCGAGCACCACAATTTTCACATATCATCCTGAACCTCGGTTTTAATAATCCAAATATGTTGAAGTTTGAATTGCGATTTTCAATTGGGTCTTATTGTAGAAATATAAACCATATATTAAATTTCATAGGATTTGTGATTATTATTTTGGCTAAACATACATAAATCCTTTTCCAGTCAAAATAAGAGGGAGGGGAATGGGAAAAAATGTTCAATTAAAGAATTAAGAATAAATATACATGAGACATGTGTATCTGTTATTCTTTTTGAAAGACTTCCCTTCCACGCACCATTTTAATAACATTATCCAACAAATATTATAACCACAAAGGGGGGATCTTATATGGATAATGACAAGAGAAGAGAGATTATTGCCCAGTCACCAATAACCTTTGAGGGGTTAAGAAAACTCAACATAGGAGCCGGTTCACTGCACCTTATACAGGGGTTGATCATGATTGCCCTGGGTTTGTGGTTGACCTGGACCCAGAATATCTACACTTTTTATCTTAAATTTAAAATAATATCACTTTCACCTCCTGCTTTTCAGATCGCACCGGATCCAACAGTTGCATTCACAGTTGGTTATTTAGGAGTGATACTTGCTTCATTCCTATTAATTTCAGCCATTGCCCACTTTACAATTGCCTTTGTAAAGACTAAAAATTACAACGAGAATCTGAAAAAGGGAATGAACCCCTACCGGTGGTATGAATACTTTTTCTCCAGCTCCATCATGCTGGTAATAATCGCCACCTTCGTGGGAGTATGGGATCTTTGGTCGCTGGTAATGATCTTCGTCCTGAATGCCGTGATGATCATGTGCGGTTTTTTAATGGAAAAGATCAACTTTTACACCAAAGCAACTGACTGGTCCGCATATCTGCTGGGAGCCCTTGCAGGATTCACACCATGGGTAGTGTTGGCAGCATATTTCATTGCTGCACTGGGATCAACCGAAACTAACCCACCCACATTTGTCTATGCCATACTGTTAATCTATTTCATCATGTTCAACACATTCTCCATTAACATGGTCCTGCAGTACAAGGGTGTGGGGAAATGGAAGGACTATCTCTACGGTGAAAGGGTTTACATCATTCTCAGCCTGATTGCCAAAACTGCCCTGGCATGGTTGGCATTTATTGGCATATTCGCACCCTGAAAAGGGAAAAAAAGATAAAATAACACTTTGGTACCATTTCTAGAGAGAGGGTTCAAAATCAAGAGAAGATTGAAAATCAAGAGAGAGTTCAACAAAAGCAAGTTCAACAATACAGAGTTCAAAATCAAATATTTTTATACAAGTCTAAAATAAAAGGGTGGGCTTTTATGGAAATTCTAAAATCAAAAAAGAAACTAGTTCTGATAATAATTTTAGCCATAATCCTAATTGGTGCAGCTTATTTTGCCTATTACGTTTCGGATTATTATCATGCAGATACCAGAGCCCTAGCTGCACTTAACTCGACCGAATCTTACACTGTGTTAAACACTGCCGATTCAGTGACATTCACCCCTACTGCTAATTTGAGTACCACCGGAATAATCTTTTATCCCGGAGCTAAGGTACAGCCAGAATCATACTCTGTAATAGCATCCCAGCTGGCTGCAAATGGTTACACTACCATAATTGTGAAAATGCCCTTTAATCTGGCATTTTTTGGTGTTAACCGTGCCGATGGTGTTATAAAAAATCATCCAGAGATAAGTTCATGGGTAATTGGTG